>DAOWIP010000284.1 GCA_030640865.1 Sedimentisphaerales bacterium
CACTCAGGTCGGTTGTCCGGTACGGTGCGCGTTCTGCGCATCCGGCCTTGATGGTCTGCAACGGTCTCTCGCAGCGGGCGAGATTGTGGAGCAGGTACTCCGGGCACAGGAACAACTGCGAGACGGCGAACGAATAAGTAATGTGGTTGTGATGGGGATGGGCGAACCGCTGGCCAATTATGAAGAGACCTTAAAGGCGGTTAAAATCATCAATGCCGATTGGGGGCCGGCAATTGGGGCGCGGCATATCACTATCAGCACGATTGGCCTGCCGGAGCAGATTCGCAAACTGGCTGATGAACCATTGCAGGTTACGCTGGCGGTGAGTCTGCACGCGGGGGACGACGAACTCAGGGGCGAGTTGATACCCTGGGCAAAAAAGATGAAACTGGAAGAGATTTTCTCCGCGATTGACTATTATTATCAGCAGACGCACAGGGAGGTAACATTGGAATACGTAATGCTGGAGGGAGTGAACTGCGGTAATATTCACGCGGACAAATTAGCCCGGTGGGCAAAACGCAGCCGGTGCAACGTGAACCTTATCAATTACAACACCGTTGCCGAAACAGGTTTCAGGAACGCGAGAAAAAAAACGATAACGGCGTTTATGCAGCGACTGAAAGACAATGGGGTGAACGTGCATCTGCGGCGTTCACAGGGCGGAGAAATCAACGCGGCGTGTGGTCAGTTGAGAAGAAAGAATCTGAAAAATTGAAAAGTCGGTAACTATTCAGCTATGTATTATTTGATGATATTCGTTACTACGGATATTTTCAGGGGTTGCCTTATTTTTTATCTTTATCCTTATCTTTTGGCTTGAACAGATCGCCCAGACCTTTTTTGAGGTCTTCGCCGAGCTTTTTTGTTTCATCCAGCGTTTGTTTGCCGGTTTCCCCGACCTCTTTGAGGGCCTTACCGCCTTCTTCAAGAACCTTACCGGTTTCTTTGAGAACAGCTTCCGTTGCTGCGCCGAGAATTTTAAGGCTGTCGCCCAGTGGTTTGATGATTTCATCCGGCAGGATTCCGGCACCCTGTTTGGAAATACCGCTGACAATGGCCAGCAGTATCTTATTCGTCAGCACCGCGACATCCATTTTGTTGTCGGAGCCAAGATCGGTCATTGTGATCGGCGCCAGTTTCAGGACGATGGTATCTGTCTTACCGGGGAGGGGTAGCAATTTTACCTTCACAGCCACTTCGTTAATTTGCAGTTTTTTGATCAATAGTTTTTTGGATGGTTTTTCCGATGGCTGTTCTTCTTCGGCCTTCGACTCGGGGGATTCGCTGGACATCCCGTTAAGCACTTCCTGTATGTTGTTGGTAAGCCCTTTCTGCTCCAGGACAACACTAACCTTTTCCAGCAGGATGTCCTCGATACGTATCGTCTCCGACAGTACAGAACCCATATCCAGATCGATACGAGCCTGGCCAAGTTCGAGCATTTTTTCGTTCTTGTAACCGGATGGGTTATCAATAATTAGATTTTTTACTCCGGCCTTGCCCGCCAGAATCGAAAGACTGACATCCTCGACGGCTACCGGAACCTTAAGTGCCTGGGTAGCTCCCACCTCGATGCCGATCTTTATCGCCTTGGTGCCGAACAGATGAAAGGCGATGACCAGGACGAGAATAAGGGTTAATATAACGATTCCGGTTATTCGAAGTGTTTTTGCGATTTTCATGTCATTCTCCCATACTACAATATTGTTAGGACTCTTTTATTTTTTCTTTTTCTGTTTCAGATATTCCCTGACGCTCTCTTTGAGAGCCTTGGTTCTTTTGGCCACACGCTCGACAGGGACGTTGCAGTATATATCGGTAATATCGTCAAGCCCATCTCGTAATAATAGTTCGCAAAATTCTCGTGCCGTTAATTTATCACCTTGTTTGATCCCCAATCGCTTACACCAACGATTATCGAGTAATCTGTTGTATTCACCTTTCATGCAGGGCGTCCCGGGCTTGAGGCGAGATCTATTAGTTGTATTGATAACATCAACACAAGTACCGTCGAAAATAAATCCACACTTCCCACAGACGTCATCGATACCCAATTCAATTTGCAAAAGAATGTCCGGGTCAGCCAGGATTTTCGGCTCGACGATATGAACGGCGTGGCCCATCCGACTCGGCTTAAAGGTTATTGGTGGCCCGGCGGCGTAGGCGGCGTAGGCCCCCAGTATATCGATAAAGTGGTGAGGCTTGATATAAATCACCTCTTTCGTTGTTTGTCGCTCACTGCCCACATCGCCTGTTAAACCCGAGTACATAGCCGCCAGTTTTTCCAGGCGTCCGGCACTCTCGGCCAGTCCGCCTTCCCGGTTGCGCAGTCGCCACAGTCGTTTATGCTCACTGATAATCCGCTTAATATCCTGCGTTAGCTCCTGACGTATTTTTTCCGGTATGTTGCTGATTAGTCCGTCTTTCGCCTGTAGTCTTGCTATAGCCAGTCGGCACGCGTGGCGCAGCATCGCCGCGGCGTTACGCGTCTCATTTCTAAGCACCTTCGCATCCGCTTTCTGCATGCGTACCCGCGGCATTCGGCTCATTACGTTGTCAATATATTTCAACGTACTTTCCAGCTTCTCTACTTTCAATTCCTTATAAGGCCATCTCGTGATGGAGATATGGGGGTATATCAGAATATAACCTATCGCCGACCTGGGCCAGTGGTAATAGAATACGCCCGTTTCTTTATAAGCATTACCCAAATCATATACTAATCGTCCCATTGAGCGGGACATATCCCGATATACATGCAGGCTGAGCATCCGCGGCAAATCAATTTTCTGGTTGGCCTCAGCCGCCCAACTCACCGCCGCCCCGTAGGCATAACCCGGATAGCTTGCCAATGGCGGCTGCCAGTGGCCGTTGTCGCCCCAGTCGGTGATAAGATACCCGATCGCGCCATGCTTAAGTCCGTTCTCGGCCGCGTTCCACAGATTACCGAGAGCGTTCTCCGTCATACTCATAATACTGTTCCAGGTCGATACGCCGGGACAAACATAAAATGACACCCCATTCTCGGCATATTTCTTGCAGTTTTCGTCGAATGGATGATCATTGTCGTAGCCCCATTCGAGGGCGATGATATCCTTTGGCAATTCCTTAATCAGTTCCGGATGCTTATTGACAATATCACCCCACATCATCATCGTCCTGCCGTGCTTTTTTATCTGTTCGTGTATCTTCAGCAGGAATTCCAGATAGACCCTGCCTACCCCGCGTTCCTCACAAGCCACTTTGCTTCGGCCCTTGCCAAGGTCGGAAGTTTCGTCACAACAGACGTTGAAATGCCGGCTTGAAAAATGCGGCAGCAACTCATCGAACAATCCCGCGACAAACTCAATTGAGTCGGGGTCAACGGGACAAAGGC
>DAOWIP010000297.1 GCA_030640865.1 Sedimentisphaerales bacterium
AGGAGATTTTCGAGGTGGTCGGTAAGGTAGCTCAGGCGGAGCCGGGCCGGGCCGGTAGCCAGAGCGGAGGCGTAGCCGAGATTGCCGTCGATGGTTAGAACAGCGGTTTCGGCATCGGCACGTTCGAGAGTATCGCGGCCGTCCTTTGTAGCCTCGATGCGCATAACCCAGCCGACGGTAACAATGGCTAACAATAAACTGCGGGCGCCATCGACCATGCTGTAATTGTAGAAGTTTGGTCCGCAGTAGTTCAGGCCGGCGATACGGCAGGTCAGGTAGCGGGTAAGCACTTTTTCCATATCCGCCGGCCAGTCGCCAAAGCTTTTTTCAAGGTCGCTCATATCAGCGTCGGGCCAATGGGGCTGCAATTTGGGCAGCGGCCCGGTGGTTTGGGCAAGCTGTTTAAGAACAGAGAGTTTTTCAAATCGCTTCTGTAAAGTGGTAACCAAACCTTCTTTTTGGCTGGTGATGATTGTGGTCGGATGACAGAGCAGAAAGAAAAATTGACCGAGCAGTTTGCGTGGTTTGCCGGTAATTCGGATGTGTTGGGGTTCGTCATGCTGTAGCTCGGCCAGAAGCCCTCCCTGAAGCATGGAAAGCAGTTCCGGGAAATCATCGTCGGTTACGTTTTGCCATTTCACGCCGGTCAGGTGGTTCAGGAACATGCGGAGCCAGTGCAGACGCCGGAGCAGGGGCAGGGCATCGGAGTTGACGATTTTGAGAAGTATTTCATTTATCGCATCAAACCGTTTGGGTGAGACTTTTCTCCCTGGGCTGATTGCGGGCGGTTCGATCTCTTTTGCCGAGGCGGGAACAATTAGTTTTTCGAGGCGATTGAGTTCATTTTTATAAGTGGATAATTGCTGACCCTCGTTACGGCAGACAACAGGGCAATCGAATCGCAACCCTACCCGCAACTCGCCGGCAAATGGCGTAAAAACGAATGGGTACAACTGGCAGGCAATAGGCTTGGCCTTCAGTCCGTGTAGCTTGTGTATCAGGCAGAGATTATCGTCGCCGAGAAAAACACAGCGGCCGTCGGGATGCTTGGCCAGACCATAGCGGGCGGGGCCGGCTGCGCGATGTTTGACGAAAAGATCGGCCACCTGCAATTTTTCACGCCAGGACTGAAGCTGTTCAATACTGTCCCGTTCGCTCGGTTCGACAGGCACAAGAAACCTTCGGCAGCCCCGTCCGCAGCAATCACAGGAGTACCTTTGCTGTTCAAGTATTTCGGGATGAAAAACAATCTTCATATACGCTCAACTGTTCCGCGGGATAAGTATATGCGTCGCCGTTGGAAAGATCGGCTTTCCGCACAGCGTTGAGGTATTGCCCGCAATTACTGCCGATCTTGTTTTCTTCCAGTTCACCGATACTGACGATTATGTCAAAGCCGCCGGCTCGTAGTTTCCGGAGTAGCCCACTATGATTGTCATCGAGTTTGTCGGGATCGATATCTGAAACCAGATTGTTTTGCCGGGCCTTGTGGGTCGGGTTGACAGGTGTAATCTTTATCAGGAATTTGTCTGGGTCGAAGGTACCACAGAGCAGATCGGCATCGACAGGCACATCTTTACCGATTGCGAAATTCAGGGTAACTTTTCGATCGGGTAGTGTGCAGAATTGGTTCCCGTATTCGGCGATGCGCGGCAGCGGCCATTTCGCGATGGGCATAAGATAATCTCTGGTATCCGCATCGGTGGAATGCAGGGAGAACTGAAGTTGGAATCGGCCGCGGCTGTATCTTTGGCGTTTTATGGATAGAAGCCGCTCAAAAAAGCTGTCGGTTTTTTCAGGCGCTACGGTCGAGAGACATGGCATAATTATTCCGGCGGTATTATAGCGGGCGGGGAGTTTTTCAAGGGCGTCGAGTACGTTTTCATTCAGGGCAGGCTCACCCATACGGGCAAATTGAATCTTGAATTTTTCAACCGGGACATTACCATCGGCAAAACGCGAACCGACAAGAAAATCTATTTGGGCCAATATTTCATCGGCGGTGAGTTTTCCCCGGTAATCACCTCCGGCGTCGCACATACGACAGCCGACGGGACAGCCTAACATGGTTGAAACAATCAATACCCATTTTTTTTCTCTGGGGATGGGCGGCTGAACAGATTCGACGAACTCAACCATTCGCCCGTTTCCCATATCAGCAACATAAACAGTCGCGATGTCTTCGTTACCCGTTTTGGAGACAATTTTCATTATTCTTGTTCCTTTGGCCGTGAACGGTTACATATTTCCATAGCAACTCTGATTCCATCGCCCACGGCGATTGCGGTCTGACGGCAGGTGCCGTTTATCACATCGCCGCAAAAATATAAATTATCGATTTCTTTCCCCATAGTTTCCCATCCCGGAGGCAAAAAATCAAGTCGTGGTTTTCTGCCGACGGCAAAAACAAGCAGGTTCACAAAAAGTCGGCCCTCACCCTGTGGCCCCTGGTATTCCAGTTCTATTGAGTCTGGGCGGTGGGGTCGGATACGTTTAAGGAGACAATCGAGATTTATATTTATTTGCGGGTTGGCTTGCGCTCTTTCGCGCAAGAACGGCAGTGCCCTGATTTTGCGGCTGCGGTTGATAATAGTAATATGATTATGCCTGCTCAGATTGAGGGCGTAATCAAAGGCAGCGTCCCCGCCGCCGATAACGGCTATGGTTTTTCCTTTTACCCCGGCAAGGCCAAAGACTTCATAAAACACCTTATCTTTTATTTGTTCCGGGATTTGAATGTCGGTGAACATTATGGGCCTGGTTCCCGATGCCACAATGACGGTCTTCGCATGGTAGGTTCCGGCAGAGGTTTCGAGTATAAATTTTCGGTCATGCCGGGTCAATGAATACACCGGCTCAAATCGTATTTTAATCGACTGGTTTTGCCCCTGCCGAGCGAACAGTTTCACCAGTTCCGCGCCGTTAATACCATCAGGGAACCCGGGATAGTTTTCCACGAGATGGGCATTGTTCAACAAACCGCCAACTCGCTTGGCCTCAAATACGATTGGTTCAAAGCCGTACCGTTTCAACTGTATGGCAGCGGCAATGCCGGATGGCCCGGCGCCAATAATCGCGACATCGACATCACTCATCAGATGCTTTCATCAGTAACAGAGTTTCTTCAACCAGGGTCGGCATAGCAAAGCCATGCGCCAAATTCCTCAGTGAGGCCAGATGAAATTTCTCGTTATAGGTAGCCGTACCGTCAACCGGAAAAAACACCTCGAAGCCGCGGACAAAAGCGCTCCGGACAGTTGTTTCGCAGCAAAGGTGGGTCATTACGCCACAGATGACCAACTGGGTAATCTGCTTTTCATTTAACAGGGTTTCCAGGGGCGTCTCAAAAAACGCGTCGTATTGACTCTTTTTGATAATTATGCTTTGTGAGCTATCCAGTTCTTCGGTTATTTCGCTGAGTGGGTCTGTTTCCCGTAAGAAATCCGTCCACCAGACAGACATAAGTTTCGCGTTCTGTTCGGTGTTCAGATGGCGGGTAAAAAATACCGGCCGGCCATTTTTGTAAAACGAATGTATCAGTGCCCCGATTCTCGGCAGAACAGCCTTTGACGCCGGGATATAGGCGTGAGAGCTATTCCGCAAAAAATACTCCTGCATATCCACAACCAATAGGGCCGCGCGAGAGGGCGCAAAGCTAAAACCCTGCCCCGGAACGATAGCTTCTACCTCCCGAAGCATCGCATGGGTCTTTTGGTGAAGGTTTTCTCTCGTGAAATATTCTTCCTTCATTGACCAGCCCCTGCTGGATGGGTGGCAAGCTTAAGCATGGTTATTCAGCGGCTGGAGCTGCGCCGCTTATTGATAATATTCCGTCCCTTACTTGTTCGCATTCGGGCGCGGAAACCGCTTTTTCGGACACGTTTGATTTTACTGTTGCGACGATTTTCCATAAAACTCTCCTATATAATATAAGTCCCATAGGGACGAGTTAATATCTCAATTAGGGTGCCACCTTTCTGCGCAGCAGAGAGGTGCTTTAACATTACGGCTTATTCTATTCCTTTTTCTTCCCTCTACTCTTCGCTCTCCACCTTCTACCTAACAACAGACAGATTACGATAGGTCCGGTTGCCCAGTGCATCGGTGAAACGAACCGCGAGCAGGTGCTCACCAGGGGCGTCTATTTCCAATTCGAATCGGATATTTTCTTCACGGCTGTCGAAGATACCGTCATCCGGCAGGGCTATATGCCATGTTTCACCGCTGTCGATGACATATTCGACCGAGCCGATGACGCTGAGTGTGTCTTTCAGGACGGCCTGGAAACGCAGGATTTTCCCGTTCAGTGTATAGCTGATCCGTGTGATTTCCGGCGGGGTGTTATCTACTACCACGGGTCTGCTGACGCGGCTGGCGGTGAGTGCCTGTCCTTCGGGATTGTTCAGCTCATCTGACGCGGTTACTTTAACTTCGTAACGGCCGTCAGCGACGGTACGGCTGTCCCAGGTATATTTTTCTTCTTTGACTTTTTTTGCGATACGAACCCATTTTCCCCGGCCGACGAGGCGGATGAAAATTTCGCAGGTCAATTCGTCATTATTCGGCTCATCTGTCTTCCAGGTTATTGTCATGCTCTTGGAAGACCGGGTCGATTTGCCGGTTTTATCGGCTTGGCCGGACTTTATTGTAACGTTTTTAATCAGTGGCGGCAGGTTGGGAATCATGTGTGCCAATTTGACCTCTCGGACAACAGCGGTATGACGGCCGTCGGAGCTGCCGAAGTGCAGGCGATACTGGAGAAACCGGGCAGGGGCGGCGCGAATTTCCATATCTTCAGAAGCGTCTGTTTGTTCAGTCCATTTTTGCCAGCCGCCTTTTTTGGGATCGCTCGTATTGCCGCTCCGGAAGGATACTTTCAGACTCGACTGGCAGGGCATATCCGCCTCAAGGTGCAATTTGCCCCATTTGCTGATCTGTTTGGCGTCGATGGCCGGCGAGATATAAATACCTTCAATAGCATAATCCGGCTTGATCTCATAGACGGCCCCGGGATTGGCGCAACCGGCATAAACAGTACCGTCGGCGTCCGCCAACACAGCCGAGATTTGCACTGATGGTTTTACGGTATGCAGTACCACCGCCTCCTGCGTATCTGTTTCCAACCGGATCAATTTTCCTTCGATACCGGTCCCAAGCAGTAGTTTGTCGGAGCCCATATACGCCATTGAGAGAATCATAACCTTCCTGGAAAATAAAGAGGTTACGTACCCGCTGGGGCTGATCTGATATACTTCGTTGGTCTTGGCGGGCTTGGCTGGTTTGGGTGCCGATGTGGCACTTGCCGAGCTGGCAGGTGAGGGCTTATTCGCTGAGTTGGTAGCGGCGGGTATCAGTTCGGCGGTCTTTTCAGTTTTGTCTTTATCGGTGGGCTTGGAAGGTTGACTGGTTTTGTTTTTTTCAAGGTCATCAGCTTGTTTTTTCCCGGTTTCTTTTTTAGCGTTTTTTTGAGATTCTTTTCCTTTTTCGGTTTCCCCGGCCTTGTCGTTATTATTATTTTTACCGTTGGAGGCCTTACCTTCGTCTATTTCTTCAATCTTGTTTTTTTCGCCTTTTTTATCCTTTTCTGCCTTTTCTGCCTTTTCGTCCTTTTTGTCGGTTGATTCCGGGTGGCTGGTATCACCGTCGGAGAGGATTAGTTTGGCTCCGGGTCGGGCTGCGCTGGCGTCGGCGGTCGAGACGTACAAGTTGCCGGCTTCGTCAAAGACCAGCCCGCTGATCTCGCCATGGCCGGTATC
>DAOWIP010000495.1 GCA_030640865.1 Sedimentisphaerales bacterium
AAAAAAGTATGCCCTAATATTCGGTGGCGCATTTTAGTTTGAAGCGCAACAATTATAACATACGAAATCATCTGGCGTTAGCGACGAGAAAAATCGTTCAGGGCCCCGGCTGGAAAATTTCCCCCCCCATGCCCCAAATTTGTCCAGCCGCCCAAACGATTTTTCTCTCGATCTTGGCAGAATTTCAATTATTTTGGTATTTGTTATTGTTGCGCTTCAGATTGAAGTTTACGGGCATAAAAAATGTACCGGATATCTTTAATTCGCCCGGTTACCAGAATTTTATATAGAGCGCAAGGGTTACGACTATTATAATAATCCCGGCCCAGACAACTATCTTTGAAGTTTCCATATCTACTTTTTGCTGTATGGCCATCTTTTTGGGTTCTTTAAGAGGTTTGATCAGTGTTGCCACTATCATAGCAATAATTGTGATAATAAAAGTAACAGCCATTTTGTTCAGAAATGCCATCTGGCCGGACATGACCGCGAATTTGTCCAACCAGGAAAATTTTCCCGTGATACCGATATTCGCAATAAAATCAGGATTCAGATGAAGCAATCCATAAACCGGCGCGTTTATCAGCAATCCCGTTATCGCCGCTGAAGCCGGGGCGCGTTTGACAAAGAAGCCGAAGATAAAACATGCCAGCACGCCGGGCGTTACGTACCCCTGGAAGTCCTGTATATAGTAGAATATTCCCTTGAATCTCGGATCGCCCAGTCTCGGAGCGATCAGGCAGCCTATCACAACAAATATGACAGTCATTGCCCTGCCTACGGTTACAATCGTTTTTTGTGAGGCGTCCTTGTTTATATGCCTTTTATACAAGTCCATTGTGAAAATAGTCGATGCCGAGTTGAGCATGGAAGCCAGAGAGCTTATAACAGCGCCGGCAATGGCAGCAAAAATAAATCCTCTGATACCAGATGGTACAAGATTTTTTATCAAAAGCGGAAAAGCCTGGTCGCTATTGTCTTTCAACTGATCCGCATAAAGCTGCCATGCGATAAGTCCGGGCACAACGATTATGAACGGTAGTATTACCTGCATTACTGCCGCGAGCAAGACTCCCATCTGGCCATGTTTGAGACTCTTTGCGGCAAGCGCTCTCTGGACAATATACTGATTGAAGCCCCAGTAATAAAAATTTGGTATCCACAGGCCAAATAACAACGCGGTCCATGGCAGTGAACTGTGATCGGCAGGTAGTGCCATATGGAGTTTGTCGGCATTTGTCTGAAAAAAACTATCGACTCCGCCAACTTCATTAAATCCGAGCACAGCCACCGCGAACCCACCGATCATAAGCGCCGAACAAAGGAACAAATCCGCCCACGCGACGGCTTTTAGTCCCCCCCACGCGGTGTACAACACAGCCACAAATCCTATCAGCCATACCCCCGCTTTCAGGTTCATGCCAAATAGTGTATGCAGAGTCAGCCCCCCGGAATAAAGCACCGCCGAGATTGTAACCGCTACATAAATAACCATCATATAAAATGACATTATTGCTCTTGCGGCAGCGTTGTAACGATATTCCAGAAATTCAGGGACTGTATAAACCCCGCTTCTCAGCAGCATGGGCAAAAAGAACCATGCGACAAGCACCAGTGTTATCGCCGCAAGCCAGTCATAGCTTGCCACGGCAAATCCGACATCTCCGGCGGCCTGGCCGTTCATTCCGACAAATTGTTCCGTCGAGATGTTGGCGGCAATCAGAGAAAAACCTATCAAAGGCCACGCGAGTTGTCTGCCTGCAAGGAAGTAATCTTCGCCTGTCTTTTCCACCCTGCTCTTGAACATGCTGAAAGCGACAACGGTGCCGATAAACCCGACAAATACCAATATATCAAAGGGATCAAGTGTCATTGTGTTGTTCTCTCAAAACGAATCAGGTCTGGTTGGGTGGACAACTTGTTACCCACACGGTTTTCTATGTGGTCAGTGAAAGGAATCGTCCGCGCAGAAAAGCATCCTTACAAATACGTCAACGCCAAGCTGCTTTCGCAGCTCAATCACCTTCAATTGCAGTGCCTCAAGTTCCCATGGGCCGATATCCGGGTACATCTGATTGAGGAAATGGCCGCTATCCTTGATAAAGAGTGTTACAGGTACTCTGTCGGGGAGCTTGCCGTTAGGCACTTTCAGAAATCTTTCACGCAATGTCATCCTAAACCTCCCATATTCAGCCCCCAGTTACCGGGGGTCAGTTTCCGGCGAAAACGAAGTAAATTCTAATATTGTACCCACCGGGTATCATTTTGCGAGGCAAGACTGTTTGCAAAAAGATGGATTCCTGTCTTCGCAGGAATGACAAAGATACGCGCATGAACACATATCTGCTACCAGGCGGTGTCGCAATTATTACAGAAACGGGTTTATTTTACTGCTCGATATGTTACAATGCAACTGGTATCAAGACGCCAGCGTCAAAATTCTTTGCCCCCACGATTTTGGAGCGTTGGTGGCGCTGCCGCACGGGCAGATAGTCGGTTTTTGCGCCGTTTTTCGGACTTTTGGCGGTTGCATCAAAAAAGGAAATCCGTGAATGGTATAGAGTAAATGGATCCAAAACAGAAAAGCAAAATACTCATCACCTGCTCGAGCGGCCTTGTTGATTATACGCGGCAGGAAGTCGAACATCTGGGCTATCAGATTAGCTCACAACACAATACAGGGCTTGAGCTGGAAGGTGATCAGTACGACACAATGCTGCTCAATCTATATTTGCGCACGGCATACAACGTCCTGTTTTTATTGAAGCAGTTCAAATGCAATTCGCCCGATGAACTTTACCACAATGTCATCGAATTGCCATGGGAAAAAATGATCTCTCCGTCGGAATACATCAGCGTCGTCGGCAAAATCGATACCGAGTCGATAGATAATACAATGTATCCCAGCCTGAAAGTCAAAGACGCCATTGTCGATCGAATCGCACGCGAAACCGGCTCTCGTCCAGACTCGGGCAAAGACAGAAACAAGGTGGTAATACAATTGTATTGGAAAAAAGACCGCTGCTGGCTTTATCTTAACACTTCCGGCATTAAGATTTCCGACCGTAACTATCGCAAGATGCCCCATACAGCTCCGTTGCGAGAGTCCCTGGCAGCGGCGATAATTATTGCAACGGGCTACGACGGCAGTCAACCCCTGATTTGCCCGAT
>DAOWIP010000126.1 GCA_030640865.1 Sedimentisphaerales bacterium
CAGCAGCATATTGAAGTTTCGCAGTTTTATCCCTAACGCCTCGATCTCCTGACGGCGTTGATTTTGCACATCCCGCAGCTTTTTATTTGACTCGCTCAGCTTTAGTTGCAGCTTCGATGTTGCCTTGTTAAACTCGGCGGCGTCGATAACCATTTCACCTTTGCTCTTATGCTCATTGACAATTTTGTTTAATTCATCCTGCGTTCTTTTAATATCGGCCTGAATTTCGGCTTCCTGGTCGGCGGTTTTTTCTTCCGCTTTTTTTTCTATTTCATCTATCCGTGTGAACGGCCGCCGGAAGTTGCCTCGGCTGCGAATGGAAATCAGATCGCCTGAACCGCTGATATTCTCGATTGTGTTCAGCAGCAAGGCGCTGTTATCGCCGGAAATAGCTGTGCCGAAGAATGTCTGCTGATAGGCGATTGAATCACTTATAAAATCAACGTCCGCGAAAACCGCCACCGTGCATTCTGTCCCTTCCGCTGCTTCCGTCAGGCCGGTCCGGCGAATCATATTCAGATCACCGTCTGGTTTATCCTTATCGGCTTTGCCCTCGTCGTCTTTTTCTTTGGGTACTTCGATGCCTTCCGGGAAACACGACTTGAATCGGCCTGTTATCAGACACGCCATCATTACCGGCTTATCGCCTTCTGTGAAATGTTTCATCAGCCGTCCGCTACCGAACATTTGCGGCATCAGTTCATAAGGGTTATCCACTTTGAAGGTATTACCTTTTTGTGTGGTTTGCAATAGCGGTTCGATTCGATAGCGTTGCTGTTCTTTAGCCTCAACTTTTTCCAGTGCGCCGCTGAACAGCAGCCGTACATTATTCAGAGTTGAGCTTACGATATTTTCACTATTGAAACACTCCGGCGGCACCAGGTTCAGTAATCCGATCAACTTTTGCGGTCGCGCTGTCGGCCGTTGAGAGGGTATTGCCAGGGCCAGGTCTTTATCGCCGGCGAATTTGCCCTGCGGCATCTCGATACCCCAGTTTGACAGTAATTGATTCAGGTCTGATTTTTGCGACGGCATCTGTCCCTGCATTTGTGCCTGGGGCGGCGGCTGATCCATAAAACAATGCGGATCGACACATACAATCGTGCGTCCGCCCTTGACTACAAACTGATCGATTGCGAAGAGTGTCTTTTCCGGCAGGTCTTTCGGGTGAATCACCATCAGCAGATCGACATCTTTTATCTCATCCACATCTTTTTTGATTTCGTTCACTTCGTACTGTTGTTTCAATTTCCGCACAATCAGCCACGGGGGCCGTGGTTGCTTTCCCTGCATCTGCATCATCTGGGCCATATAGCCGCTCATTTCATCGCCCATTATCGGCAGGGAACTTAAAATGCCGATTTTCCGTTTTTTTCGTGAAATTATAGTATCTATTAGGTAGCTTATGTCGTATTCCACAAAGTTTTGCCGGTCCGGGGTAAAAATATTGATCGACTTTACCGCTCCGTATTGAGTCTTGGCAACCAGCCCGAAGAAAAAACCTTCTTTTTCGGTAATTTGATACCGCTTTATCCCATATCTAATGGCCTCTTGTTCTTCTTCGGAGAACGGTCGCGGATCGATCACCTGAAAGTCAATCATCTCGCCGGCGTAGGCGGCATATTCTTCCAGCAGTGCCTTAACAAAGAAGTAATACTCATTGAATTGGCGGATTGCGTCGGGGGCCTTCAGGGCAGCCGTCTTGGCGTAATATAATTTTATGGAAATAGGCTGATTGAGTTTGTCCAGTATCCTTTTGGAACCGTCGCTGAGACTGTATATCCGGCCCTTGGTAACATCGACTTTCCAGGAACGGCCTATGTTTTGGCCGATACTAATGGCGCAAAACATAATGACGCCGACAAATAATACAGCTATTATGGCTCTAAACGTTCTGTTCATTAAGCGGACTTCCTTTCTTGCAGTACAATAGTGCAGCCCCAGACCCAACCGACAATAAGCAGGACAAAATAGGAAAGGTCCTTAAACTCCAATACGCCCCGTTGAATAGAATCGAAATGGGTTTGGAAACTCATGCTCTCGACAGCCGAGACTAGGCCCATCGGCAGAAAAGTGGACAGATAATTCAGAGTGGTCGGCAGTCCCGCCGAGAGCAGGATGGCACAGGCCGCCACAGCGAGAATGAAACTGATGACCTGGTTTTTACTGAGAGCGGAAAAAAAGCAGCCAACCGCGAGATAACCACCAGCCATAAGAAAACTTCCCGTATAACCAGTTACAATCCGGCCCCAGTCTGGGGCGCCAAGATAGGCTACCGTAATCGGCATCGGAAAGGTCAACAGCAACGCGAGGCCGAGGAAAAGCCAGGCAGCCACGAATTTACCCAATACTGCCTGGGGTACGGAGATTGGCAGAGTCAGCAGCAGTTCGATAGAACCGCTCTTACGTTCCTCCGACCAGAGCCGCATCGCGGTGCACGGCACCATAAAAACTAACAGCATAGGAACCCAGTAAAAAAACAGCCGCAGGTCTGCCTGGCGGAACTCGAAAAACTGGTCCTTAAACGGCAGATAGCCTGCGAAAAATAAAAAAATCACCAGAAAAACATAAGCTACCGGTGTTGTAAAGTAGCTTTTAAGTTCCCTTTTGCAAACCGCCCAGAAACCGTTCATTTAAAAAACTCCTAAAACTGTAACTTTTTATTATCGTCCCAAAGGTTGGGGTTAAGATAGGCAAGATATCGCTTCGCTATTCCGGTTCACAAAAAATAATATCTTGTCTGTGGCAGAAAAAAATCCTCCACCGCTAAAAAGGAAGATTTTTTTCGGTATAGTCAAAACCTATCCACGCTCCAACTTTTGGGGCGATATCAACTTTTTAGTCTTGTAGGGTAGGGTCTTACCCCACGCGGTAATCTTGTAGGATGGGTTTTAGCCCATGCTGTTTCTTTAATCGCTTTGCTTTATGGTGATTTTGCGGAAGGCTTCTTCCAGAGTGCACTGGTATTTTTCCTTGATTTCCCCTGGGGTAGCGTCAATGAGTATTCTGCCGCGAGCAATGATAATCGTACGAGTACAGACGGCCTCGACTTCCTCCAATGTGTGGGTCGAAAGAATAATACATTTATCTTTGGCCATTTTATTAATAAGTTGGCGGACTTCGTGCTTTTGGTTGGGGTCGAGTCCATCGGTCGGCTCGTCAAGAATAAGAACGTCTGGGTCGTGAATAAGTGCCTGTGCCAGACCGACACGGCGGCGATATCCTTTGGAAAGTGTCTCAATGGTTTGATGAAAGACCGACTCGATTGAACATAGATGCACGATTTTATCAATCGCCTTTTTTCGTTGTTGTCCACGAATTTCGCGGGCGTCGCAGATAAAGTTCAGGAATGAGCCTACCGTCATTTCGCCGTAGGCTGGTGCGTTCTCCGCCAGGTAGCCGAGGGACTTCTGAACCGAAATTGGTTCGTTGATGATGTCATGGCCACAGACGGTGGCGGTGCCGCTGTCGGGCGGCAGGAAACAGGTAAGCATTTTCATAGCGGTGCTCTTGCCTGCCCCATTGGGACCCAAAAAACCCAGAACCTCACCCTTGGCCACATCAAAGGAAATGCCGTCAACCGCTACAATAGGACCAAAGCTACGTCTCAACTGCTTGACGCTGATCATATATTTATTTACTCCTGTGTTATAATGCTCACGATTAATTTTACATTTTATATTTTACATTGATCCTATTCATTTAACACATTCAAGCCAGCTTGACGACAGAATAGCGAAATCCGCCAAATCAACTTTACAGTCTTCGTTATAGTCCCCGGCAGGAATTTCAAAACAGCCAATATGAGAATCTCCGTAAATCATATTTATTTCAGCCGAACTCAGAGTTTGGTTGTAGATGCGAACATCGTCAATCACTCCGTCGAAATAGGAACTATACTGTTCTGTGTTATACTGGTAAGCACCGATCCACACGGCCCGCTCTGAGATGATATTAATCGGCCCACGCGCAGCATCGCTGCTGCCTACCAAATTGCCATTGATATACTGGCGAATCTTCGAGGTCCCGTCCGCCACGTATTCGTATGTGGTTGCCATGTGGGCCCAGGTACCAACCTCTACAACACCTAAACCAGGATCGGAGACAAGAGATGTTCCATTTTGAGCAGCATTGACAACACGGGTCTTGATTGCGCCGGAACTCTCAACGCGGAAATAGTATCCACGATAAGGTGTAAACCCAGAAACCAATTCAGACCCGTATTTATTGACGATCGGGTTATTACCACCATAACCACCAATGAGGCTCGCCGGATTTACCCAGGCAGCAATCGTGAACGCCTCGGTGAGATCGAAGTCTGAACTCGTTCCGAGGTCCACCCAGTCCTGGTCACCGTCAAACTCCAGTGCTCCGTCATAGAGGCCCGTTACCCAGCACGAGTCGCCCACGAGTGTTCCGTTATTGCTGCCGACGCTGTCGGCCGCGGTATCGCCGGAACTCTCGTCAAATCTCCACCAGCCGAGCGGTATATTATCATACATCGCGGCAACTATATTCGCACTCAGAGCATAGTCATAGATACGCAGATCGTCGAGCAACCCGTCGTTCTCGGTCGGGTTGCCATAGAATCTGTCGGGATCAAGATCACATCGCACACCGACAAAAATATAGGTGGTAGCGTCGAACAAAGCCCATTTAATTTCGGGGTAGGAACAAGCCGGATTGCCGTCAATATAGAAATTAACTACGGCGTCCGACGAGTAGGTAACAG
>DAOWIP010000256.1 GCA_030640865.1 Sedimentisphaerales bacterium
ACAAGCTGGAGTCCGGCTCTGCAATGGCACCTCCGGCGCGCGGCGGCCTGGACCGGCCGTACTATAGCTTCTATGAGGGTCTATGATGTTCTTCGATGTTTGCGGGCCTTGCGCACTCTGCCGGGCGTTCGGTCAGACCGCATCGGCATCGCTGCTCGTGGTGAAATGTGTGCCATAGCTCTGTACGCCGCTCTGCTGGACGGAAACGTATCGGCTGTTGTATTACGCGACCCGCCGCCTACTCAAAACGCACCCAGCAATACCGACGGCCGTGGTGAAACAATAGAAATGCTTAATTGCCTGCGGATTACCGATCTTCCCCAGGTTGCCGGACTATTGTGTCCCAAAAATATTGTAATCATCGGTAATATGCCGAGTTCATACCAGTGGGCAAAAGACCTGTATAATAAACTAAAGGCGGAAGACACCTTCCAAAATGTAAAAAAAATATCCGACTGGGGGACTAACTGATATTCATTGTGAAAAGTTCTCAGAGAGCGTTTTTTTACTGGAAAGCAGATTTTTTGACGATAAAATGGCATATCGTAGTAATACTATTTGCACTTATTACTTGAAACTGCATGATTGTCTATAGGGTTATTTGGAGATTAGCCAATGGCCGACAAATATATTCATGACCAACAGATGAATAAGATTGTGGAACATCAGATGGGTCAGTGGGAGCTTTCTCGTTCCGCAGAAGAGAAAAGTGAAGAACAAGCCCATCTGGCCGGCGAAACGGAAATCAACTACATTACTATCAGTCGGCAGTTGGGCAGTGGCGGAGAACAGATCGCTCAGATACTCTCCGAACTTATGAAATGGCAAATCTACGATCACGAAATCCTGAATTACATGGCCGAGAATATGGATGTCCACGTCAAGACCCTGGAAAGCGTGGATGAGCGAACCATAAGCTGGATCAACGACTGGCTCGCGCCTCTGTTCAGTTCCAAATTGGGTGAACACGTAGAGCAAATGAGCTATTATAAGCACTTGGGCAAGGTTCTGCTGGTAATCGCCAAACATGGTCGCGCAATTATCATCGGCAGGTCGGCAGGCCAGATTCTGCCCCGTGAAAAGGGCCTGAGCGTTAGAGTAACAGCCCCCTTTGAATTGAGATGCAGCCGGTACGCCCAAACAAATAATATAAGTATTGAAGAAGCCACAGAACTCGTCAGAACTTCCGACAAACAGCAAGCCGGCTTTATGAAAGAATTGCTGCAAAAAGATATAAATGATCCCGTTTGGTATGATATCGTCATCAATATGGAAAAGCTGACGCCCAAATCAGTGGCAAAACTTATCTGGCGGACATTAGAGCAGCGAATTATCAGCCGGCAGGAACAGGTGAAGGTTGACGCCGAGGGCGAAGATATTACCCTGATAGTCGAACGGCAAATGCAGCAGTGGGAAAAGCAGCGCAACGAACCGGATAAGCAAAAACCACTTGAGTTTCCTCATCTGGCTGGTGGGACGGAGATTGAATATATAACTATCGGTCGGCTGATTGGCGCCGGCGGCGCCGAAGTCGCCCGGATACTTTCTGACCAGATGAATTGGCAACTGTATGATAGGGAAATCCTCGAATATATGTCTAAAAATATGAAAGTGCATGTTCGGCTCCTGACCAGCCTGGACGAGCGAACCGTCGGCTGGATCGGTAATCGCCTGATGCCGTTCCTGGCCCGCAAGACCAAAGAGGAGCATATAAAGCAAATGCGTTACTTCCAGCACCTTGGCGAAGTGTTATTGGCCCTGGCAAAACACGGCCGGGCAGTTATCCTCGGCAGAGGCGCCGGCCTTATCCTGCCACGCGAGAAAGGGCTGAGTGTGTTTGTTACGGCGCCATATGAGCTGCGATGCAAACGCTACGCCGGCGAAAAAAAAATTGGCCTCGAAGAAGCCACATCGTTCATGAATAGATCAGACAGACATTTGCGTCGCTTCATTAAAGATTTTCTGGGCAAAAATCTTTGTAATCCTCTGGATTATGACATTGTCTTCAATACGGAAAAAATCTATCCCACCTCGGTAACAAAACTGGTTTTGAGAAC
>DAOWIP010000584.1 GCA_030640865.1 Sedimentisphaerales bacterium
AGTATTGTACCATACATGCCGGAGGCCATAAAGCGTTAAACTCCAAGGTTTTGCACGCAAAACCTTGATAAAATCACCAACTTTTTTGGATGAGAACCAAAAATAAGGAATTACAAGATAGTATTACGAAAAAAAGGGCGCATGGGTCAAAGCCACACGCTACGAGCCATCCACCTCGAAGACTCGTTGGCTGCCACCCCACGGACCCCCAGTATAAAACTGGGGGCTAAATAGTCAAATGGTGCGATTTCATCGGCACCCTACTTAACTTGCCTTCGGCAATGAGAGTAAATGGCGGGCATGGCCCGGGCTACTTAAGAACCCGTGAACGGTTACTAATAATCTTGTTGTAAGGGAGTACCTGATGACAATCGAGCGAAAAAAGGAAAAAGGCGACAAACTAATCGAACTGCTTACCCGTCAGTATTTCCTGTATGGTCAACTCCATGAGTTGGCCCAAAAGCAGAGCCACCTCGTAGATGGTCGTGATCCTGAAATGCTCTTAAAGATACTGGCGGCCCGACAGCGATTGATAGATCAACTTATGAGCGTCGGCAGAGAGTTGGCCCCGATTCGGGCCGAGTGGCCGAAAGTGGCCGCGGTCCTTACGCCGAATGAACGACGTGAGACCCAGCGGCTGATAGATTCTGTTCGTGAAATACTCAGCGAGATAATCTCGCACGACGAGAAAGACTATAAAGCTCTTGATGTCCAAAAACAGAAAGTAGCCGGTGAAATTCGGGGCACAACGGCAGGACAACGAATGAACCAGGCATACGCACAGGCCGCCGGGCCGAGTCAAAATCGTTTCGTGGATACACGAAAATGAGTGGACGAGTGGAAGAGATAAAAGGGGGAAAGGGAAAACAGATTAGTTGTGAGTTGTGAGAAAGACAGAATACAGAAAAATAAATTGAACAGAAGATAGCGAAGGAAGCGAAGAAGAAAAAAATGAGGAATCAGTAACGAATAACGAATGGTGAAGAATGGCGAAGAATGGAGAGTCGCCATCGCCTGTCCTGCTGGACAGGCGATGGCACCCGTCGTTGGCAGAGTGAAAAAGATGGATTCCTGCCTACGCAGGAATGACAGAAAGATGCAAGGAATACGCGTAAATTATTATGACTAAATTGGCGTTGAATGAAAATCCGGAGTTGGCCCAGACGTCCGCGGCGGCTATCGATCAGTTGTCCTCGGTTCTGGCATCATATAACGAGACCACGAGCCGGCTACATAACTCGTATCAGCAACTCAATAAAGAAGTTGCCCGACTGCGAATAGAACTGAGACAGAAAAACGAACAGTTAGAACGCAAAAGTCGGCTGGCTGCCCTGGGTGAAATGGCGGCTGGTATGGCGCACGAAATACGCAATCCGCTGGGCGGATTGCAACTGTATGCCTCCCTATTAGATCGGGAACTGTCGGGGCAGGATGAAGCGCGGCAGTGGGTGGAGAAGATGTCCAGAGGGATTGGGACCCTGGATGCTATCGTAAGCGATATTCTGGCCTTCACGCAGGATCAGTCCTGCGCCAAAACCGAGGTTAACCTCTCGGCTCTACTAAGTGAGGTTCTGGACTATGTTCGGCCACAGATAGAAAACCGTCCGGTGTCAATCAATCACGACGACGTCGATCGAGAATTGATTGTTCGCGTCGATTTCAACATGATGAAACGCATACTATTGAATCTGATCTTAAATGCTGTCGAAGCTGTCGAAGCGGTGGGTGAACAAGGGAGTGTTACGTTGTCCGCCCGTTATTGCCGTGATAAATCGCACTTTAATACACATATATGCGTGGCTGATACAGGAGGAGGTATCTGTCCCGAACAAATGAGTAAGATATTCAATCCTTTCTTCACCACCAAGGACACAGGTACGGGATTAGGGTTGGCTATCGTTCATCGTCTTGTGGAATGTCAGGGCGGGATAATCACGGCGGCTCATAATCGGCCGCGAGGAGCGAAGTTCACTATTTTATTGCCGTAGAAGCATAAGGAACAATGGGAATGGCACATATACTGGTAGTTGACGACAAAGAGATGATGCGTGATTCACTACAGGCGACGTTGAATCGCAACGGGTATGAAGTAACTACGTGCGGCAGTGCGCATCGGGCATTGGAAAGTTTGGAGAGTTCCACTTGTGATGTGATTATTACCGATCTGAAGATGCCGAAGATGGATGGGCTGATGTTTCTCGCGGAATTGCGTAAAAGGGGTCTGGAGATTCCAGTGGTAATGATGACGGCGTACGCCTCTGTTCCCACCGCAGTCGAGGCGATGCGCAAAGGTGCGTTCGACTATATTCAGAAACCTTTTAACTCCGATGAGATTACCCTTCTGATTGGCAAGGCGCTTGAGCACGGTCGGCTTATCAAGGAAAATGAGGCCTATCGGGTGAGCGTTCGGGATTGGCAGCGTGGACGGCAATTTATCGGTAACAGTCCCGCTATGAAAGCGGTTCTGGAAAAGATCAGTCTTCTTGCGCAAACCAGCGCCACGGTTCTGATCCGTGGCGAGTCGGGCACAGGCAAGGAACTGGTGGCGCGGGCCATCCATGCTCAAAGTCCCCGCTCCAATAAACCTCTGTTATGTGTCAACTGCGCGGCCTTGTCCAGTTCGCTGTTGGAAAGCGAACTGTTCGGTCATGAAAGGGGGGCTTTTACCGGTGCGGATCGAGCAAGGAAAGGGCGTTTTGAGTTGGCGGACGGAGGAACGCTGCTGTTAGATGAGATTAGTGAGATGGACATGCAATTACAGTCCAAGCTGCTGCGGGTTTTGCAGGAGCGGGAATTCGAGCGTGTCGGCAGCAGCCTAAGCCGCTCGGTGAACGTCAGGGTGTTGGCTACGACCAATCGTAACCTGGCTGACTGGGTTGGACAGGGGAAATTTCGCGAAGACCTCTATTATCGTCTCAATGTTGTTCCCATTGACTTGCCGCTGTTACGAGACAGGGTTGAGCATGATCTGGAGAGTATGTGTGAATACTTCCTTCGCCGAATCGCCGATCGGGAAGGTACAAAATTACGGATTCTGAACAACGAAGCAATTGAACTGCTCAAAAAGTACTCCTGGCCGGGCAATGTCCGGGAACTGGAGAACCTGATGGAGCGAGTTGCCATATTAGGAGATTCAGAGGTGGTTACTCCGGAAATGATCAGGGGATGGATTCAGTTGCCGCAGGACGACGGGCAGGCAAAAGACGGCGAGACACTGTCCGAATGCAATACGCTGGCCGAGATGGAACGGAAAATGATAGAAAAGACGCTGGAAAAATTTAGCGGCCATCGGATTAAAACCGCCCAGTCGCTGGGCATAGGAGTCAGGACGCTGGGGATGAAACTCAAACGATGGAGGACCGAACAATCGTCTTTCGCATAAGGTTGACGCAAGGTTTATTCTTGCCGACCACCGCGCAATAATTGCCGATTGTTCGGGCGGTTGGCGGGATGTTGGAATAACAGAAATATAAATAAGGAAAATATTTTTTTTGCGTCTCACTGGTTGAATTTGTGAATGAGATCACAATCAAAATGTAAGGTAAGGCAATTGTATATAAGTGGTTATGACAATATATTCTTTTGTTTGTTCGCAACGCGAGGCGATGGTGGATGTTGCCCCGCAATGCGGAAATGGCGATTATCCGTGCTCAAATAGATTGAGGTCGCGATGTGAGCAGCGATGGCACAAAATTTGCTGATTTTGTAGTTTGCAGTCTCGTCCGGATTTCCGGTTCAATGGTTCCGGAGTAGGCTGATTAAGGAAAAGTTGATGATATTGGAAGGTTTATTAAATCGCGGTACGTTACCGGTATTGCAACAGGTGATGAGCTTTACCGAGGCTCGCCAGGAGGTGCTGGTCAATAATATCAGTAATCTCGACACGGTTGGCTATAAGGTAAAGGACCTGCCGACAGAGGAATTCTTTTCGGCGTTGCGCAAGGCTGTTCGGCGTCGCGCTGACGGTGGTGCCGGAGCACTGCTTGAGATGCGGTCCACTCGTCATCTTCGCTGGGACCGGAATGGGAGACTGCGGGCTGAACCGGCCGAGATAAAGAACAGCAATATTCTGTTTCAGGACGGCAATAACCGTTTTGTAGAGAAGCAGATGAGCGATATGAGCAAAAACGCACTGCTGCATAACCTGACTACGGAATTACTCAGACAACAATACGGACTGCTCAAGACGGCTATCAGCGGCAGAATTCTATAGATGTTATAAAGACTGGAAAGACTGAATGTTCAACGCGATTGATATTTCGACTTCGGGACTGGTGGCCCAGCGTGTCCGGATGAATACGTGCGCGATGAACCTGGCTAACATCGACACGGTTGACAGCCCGGATGGTGGCCCCTATCAGCGCCGCAGTGTAATTTTTCAATGCGGCCGCGACGGCTCCGATCGGTCTGATCAGGGCGTGCATGTTTCGCGAATTATCAAAGAGCCGGTGTATCGGATGGAACATAATCCTTCCCATCCCTATGCCGATAAAGATGGATACGTAAAAATGCCCGGTATCGATCAGATGACGGAAATGGTTAACGCCATCGAGGCGCATCGAGCCTACGAAGCGAATATTACCGCTGTTGAGGTAACTAAGGCGATGTTGAACAGTACATTGAGATTACTGGCATAGAAGGGGTCGAAATATGGTGGAGCAATATAACGCAATCGGTAAAAGTGGGGTCGTTGGTCCGCAGCAAAACGTACTACGGCCCGGTGGCACCGATAAAGTGGAACCGGGTCAGGATTTCAAAAGCCTGCTTATGAAAAGCATCAATGAGGTCAACCGGCTGCAAACCGAGGCCGATGAGGCGACTGTCAACCTGGCTACCGGAGAGTCGGATAATGTTGCGGAGGTCTTTACCGCAGTTAAAAAGGCGGAACTTGCGTTTCAGACACTGATGCAGATTCGCAATAAACTGATGGATGCCTACGATGAGATAAAACAAATGAGAGTTTAAAATAGATGAGTTGGAAAGTTGGAAAAGTTGGAACGGTTGAGCGTGGATTGTAGTATTGCTAAATTGATAATCATTGTGTGAGGCTAATGGAAATGGAGTTCCTTCGCCGGGCAATTCAACAGGTTAAAAGACAATTAAAAGGTCTTGGTCTCAGCGAACGGCTGGTGCTGGTTCTGCTGCTGGTGATTATGTGCGGCGCCATTTATGTAATGGTGCAATACAGTTCACAGCGTCAAATGGTACCCCTTCTCGATCAGTCCATATCCGAAAATGCGCGGATGCGAATTGTCAGGAAGTTAAAGGGCTGGAATGAGAAGTACCAGGAGAAGGGCGATCGCATAATGGTTCCCGCTTCACGCCGGGATGATTTATTTGCACTTTTGGCGTATGAGGAACTGCTGCCCAGCGATACCTCTGTGGGGTTTATGAGTATCCTGAAAGAAAAAGGTAATGTCTGGATGCCGAAATATCAACACGAGGACCGGCAAAAGATTTATCTGCAAATGGAACTGGCCCGCTCCATCAGTAAATTCCCTGTGGTCAGCAAAACGGACGTCTTTATCAATGTGGACAACAAGTTGTCAATCAATCGCATAGGCACGGCTGCCTCCGCCTCCATTCGGATTGAGACCGAGGGCGAGGTCCGGTCGAAGCGGAAACTCGCTTCCACAATTGCAGCCTTTGTAAGTGGCGCCAATCCCCGCATGAGACGCGAAAATGTCGAAGTGATTATCGATGGTAATCTGGTGGCGGTGGCGGCAGAAGGCGAAGAGATGTCCAGCGAATACCTGGAAAAAAAGGTAGCGGTTGAAAAGCGTTTACGTGAACAGATACTCGGCGCACTGCCTGTGATTGATAATTTGCGGGTACAGGTTAATGCCAGTCTGCTAAACTCCACTACGAAGGTGCGCAAACTGGAAATAGCCGATGAGGGGAAAGGATCGGCAATTTTTCCTGAAGAGAAGCAGTCGAGAGAGACGAAAAGCAGCACCGCTCAGCAAAACCAGGAGCCGGGAGTAGCCGCAAATACCACGACTCAGTCATCCAATACGGCAGGAGCGACTCAATCCGATACTACCGAAGAGAATACCACCAAAAACAAGGTGGTACCAGGCAGTATTAATACTGAGATTTACACGCCGGCTGGTGGTGTTACCAAAGAAGAGTTGACGGCTGTTGTCAGTGTCCCATTGGCCTATATCGAAGAATATGTCAAGAATAGTTTAACAGACAAAACCAAACAGCCGGATAAGGCGTCGATCGACGCGGCCAAGGCCGTGCTGCTTCCGGATTTCAAGAAGATTGTTATGGGGGCTGTCGGCCTGATCGAGGGCAAACACGACAAACAAGTCGTTGTAACCACATATTGGGCTCAGGGGACGACATCCAATGCGTCAGGACAGTCCGGTGTGCCGGGTGGGCCTGAAGCGGCAGCGGGTGGTGGGTCAACGTTTGTCGGCATTACCTCGCGGTACGGCAAACATATAGCCGTTTCAGCGTTGGCGCTGATCTCGTTGTTTATGGTTTTGATGATGGTCCGCAAGGCTTCCGGTCCAATCGATATTACCGAGGAAGACGCCTCGGCTATGATGTCCGCCGGCCCCAAACCAATGGAGGCTTTGGGGATGGAGGAAAGCAATATTGTGGACGGCGAAGACCCGGGCGGACTTTTAGCTGGGGTGGAACTCGACGATAGGGCGATACGCTCGCAGCAAGTGCTCGAACAGGTCAGAGATATGATTCGCGAAGAACCTGAGGTCGCTGCTACATTGATTAATAAATGGCTTAAATAAAAGAATTCAGAATTCAGAAGAGAGAAGTCAGAAGAGAGAAGAGAGAAGAGAGAAGAGAGAAGAGATAGAACACGGATGGTACGGATAAGAAAAGAATTTTAGATTTGATGATTTAATGATTTAAGAATTCAACATCTAATATCGAATAAAGAATAGTGGTGAGTTGTGAGAAAGTAAGAAAAGTAAGAAAAGTGAGAAGGTGGGAAAAGTGAGAATGACAGTAATTATTTTGATGGAATGTTCAGATGGCGGAAGAAGTTGAGAATCAAATATCAGGCTTGCGGAAATCCGCCATTGTCCTGCTTTCGCTGGGCCATGAGATAGCTCCTGGAGTGCTCGGCCGCCTGGATCGCAGACAGATAGAGGACGTATCGCGGGAGTTGGCTGGACTGGAAGGGGTCAGTCCCGGCGAACAGGATAGTGTGCTCGATGAATTCTACAATCTGGCGATGGCCCATCGTTATATGGAACAGGGCGGACTGGCTTACGCACAGACGCTGCTGGAAAAAAGTCTGTCACCTGATGATGCCACCGACATTCTCAATCAGGTAACGCAGACCATTCAGCAGACTCCTTTTCAGTTTTTACAAAAGGCCGAGGCGGAAAATGTTCTGACATTCATTCAGGACGAGCATCCGCAGACCATAGCGCTGATACTGGCCCATTTGGGTTCTCAAAAATCCGCAGAAATACTGATGGGCCTGACACAGCAAAAACAAACCGAAGTAATAAAGCGTATCGCAGCGATGGACCAGACCAATCCCGAGGTGATCCATGAGGTGGAAAAGGGGCTTGAGAGCCGACTTAGCGATATTGTCTCGCAGACTTTCGATAAGGCCGGCGGCGTTGATTCAGCAGCGGCTATTCTCAACCTGGCCGATCGCTCGACGGAAAAGGGTATCCTGGAAAATCTTGAGACAGACGATCCCGATCTGGTCGAACAGATCAGAAGACTTATGTTTGTCTTCGAGGATATTATGCTGATTAACGACAAGGGTATCCAAAGTGTGCTGAAAGAAGTTGATAACGACGAACTGGCACTGGCGCTCAAGACCGCCAGCGATGACCTGAAAGAAAAGATATTCGGCAATATGTCCGACCGTGCCTCGCAGTTAATCAAGGAAGATATGGAATATATGGGGCCGGTACGGTTAAGCGATGTGGAAGCCGCCCAGCAGAAGATTGTCGATATCGTCCGGCGGCTTGAAGACGCTGGCGAGATTATTATCCAGGGCCGTGGCGGTGAATCGGAACTGGTTGTATAGAAAGGTGATTGAGTATGGTGCTCCTGAAAGCGGCGGAATTCGAGAAAAAGGATCGAGAGAAAAGCTCCTTTTTCAATCTCAATGATATTGCCGAGGAGGCGCGTCAGATAATCGCCTCGGCTCGCCGGGAGTCCGAGCAGTTATTAGTCCAGGCCCGGGCGGAAATTGATCGTCGTTTCGAAGAAGCGCAGCGGCAGGGACATCAGGCCGGTTATGAAAAGGGCAGCGGCGAAGGCCGTGAGGCGGGACATCAGCAGGGCCTTGAAGAAGCGAAAAAGAATTTCAGCAGTGAAAGTGCTCAGACTATCGAGGCTCTTAATAATGTATTACAGGAATTCGCCGGGTTTAAGGATAAACTTCTCTGGCGGGCTGAGCAGGACACAACAGCACTGGCACTGGACATAGCCGGGAAGGTGATCAAACGGAAAATTTCAGAAGCGCCCGAAAATGCCGACGTTACCGCAGATAATGTCAAGGCGGCACTTGAACTGATTGTCCGCAATACCGATGTGATTGTAAAAATCAATCCAGGGCACCTGAAACACCTGGAAAAGATGGCAAGTAAGAATAAGCAGGATTTAGGTAAATTCAACAGCATCCGGTTCGAGCCGGACGAGAGTATCACGTTAGGTGGGTGCCGGGTGAACACCGAGCACGGTCGAATTGACGGCCGCCTTGAGACGCAGATCGAGCGGATAACCGAACAATTGCTGATGGATACGCAAGAAAGGTATTCTGTCGGCGATGCGAGTTAAAGAAGTTCAGAGTTCAGAATTCAGAAGAAGAAAATGAGGAGGAATGAATGACGAAGTCCGAATGACGAATGTGAACATCGAATTAAAGAAATATTGAATGCGGAAAAAGAAGAACGTGTGGGTCAAAGCCCCACCCTACAGAAGAATCCCCCGATTTTACATCGGGGGCTAATAAGAACCCCCGCTTAACAGCAGGGGCTAATAAAAAGTACGAGCTATGCCTGAAAAAGCAGACAATGAAAACCTGAGACTGATGCAGGATGTTATCGACAACACTATGGCAATGGAAATCCAGGGACGGATTTCCGGACTGGCCGGACTGACGGTGGAAGTGAGTGGCTTTGCTGCGCCAGTCGGCGCTCAGTGTGAAATCATAACACGAAATGGACCGGTTATTCCCGCAGAGGTAATTGGTTTTCGGGGTGATGTGGCTGTTATGATGCCGTTAGCGGAGATGGTTGGTATAGCCTGTGGTGACTGGGTTGTCTGTCGAGGCGGACTTGCTACGGTGCCGGTGGGCGAACATCTGCTGGGCCGCGTAATAAACGGTGCCGGTGAACCGATTGACGGCAAGGGACCGTTATTGTGCAACTCGCGTCGGTCGGTTCTGGCCGATGCCCTGCCGCCGCTGGAGCGAAGGCGAATAGAGACGCCTATCAGTACAGGCATCAGGTCTATTGATGCTCTGATGACTTGTGGGTGTGGCCAGCGTATGGGAATCTTCAGTGGCCCCGGCGTGGGTAAAAGTGTTTTGCTGGGGATGATTGGCCGTTATACGTCTGCCGACGTTAATGTCATCGGGCTTGTGGGCGAGCGTGGTCGTGAAGTGCAGGAGTTTATTGAAAAAGACCTTGGTCCGGAAGGGTTGGCTCGGTCGGTTGTGGTAGTGAGTATTTCACATGAGCCGGCGCCACTGAGAGTGCGAGCCGGCTTTA
>DAOWIP010000058.1 GCA_030640865.1 Sedimentisphaerales bacterium
CAGCGACCCGCGGGTTGTTGAGGAGTTGATGTCAAAAGTAGCGACGCATGGCCTGCTGAATATCGTTTTGGGCGGCGGCAAGCTGGGCCGGGACGTGGTTACGCAGGTGGGTCGGGTGCATTACGGTGGTATCCGCATCATTGGGACAGTCGGTTCCGATCCCGCCGAGGCGATGGCTGCTATTCCGGCGACCGGCGAGATACGTTCTGGAGACCGGATTAATATTGTGGGAGCAGCCGGCCCGATGGGTGCGATGCACACGATTCGCAATATCTGTCAGGGCGTTGATGGGGTAAGTGTTTTTGCCGGAGACCTGGACGATGTACGGCTGGAAGTACTGAATAAAGTTGCCAAACCCTTGTCTGTGAAATATCATGTTCCGTATCGAGCTTATAATCCGACAAAGGAAACGCTCGACGAAGAATTCGATTATGTCGTACTTATGGCGCCGGTGCCGAAGCTGGTGGCGGCAGCGATTGAAACGAGCGCGGAAGGAGCGATTATAAATATTTTCGCCGGCATTCCGGCGACCGTTACCGGCACAATGAACCTGCAAAGGTATATTGAGAAAAAAATGTACTTCATCGGTACGAGCGGTTCAACACTGGATGATATGAAAACGGTACTGGCGAAGGTTGAATCGGACCAATTGGATACCAATCTGTCGGTGGCGGCTGTCAGCGGGCTTGACGGTGCGGTCGAGGGCATCCGGGCAGTGGAAAAGCAGTCGATAGCCGGTAAGATTATCGTTTATCCGGCTTGCAAAGGGTTAGGACTGATAAAATTAGAGGACCTGCCGGAGAAGCTACCGGAAGTGGCGGAATTATTGAAGGACGGAGTGTGGACAAAAGAAGCGGAAAATAAGATGTTTGAATCGTTTGATAAGGAATAATGTAAGCGTTCAGAAAACCGCGTGGGGTAAGACCCCACCCTACAAGACTTACATATATATCTGTAGAGGTGAATAATGGATGAAACTAGAAAGCTAAGATTTATTACTCCACCAATATTTTTTATAATATCTCTTTATGCTGGGTTATATCTTTCACCAAGCATTCCATTGACTGATGATGTAATTAAAAATGCTAATGATCCTAATAAGCCTTCTTATACACGCATGAAGATAATAAAATTAATATATCCTATCAATCAATATAAGAATGATACGCGTCAACCAACCAAGAATGATACTAACGCCAAAAACTCAAATGGAACAAAGAGTAATGATCCATATCAACCAATCACGGATTCTGATAACGCTGAAAACTCAAATGAAACGAAGAGTAATGATTATATCATAAAGATCATTGGATTAGTTATTGCTGGAGGCCTTGTCTTATTTGCCCTTGGAGCAGTAATTGGAGGAATATCAATATTGTTCCTTCGAATATTCTTTTTTACTTACGTCACATTTTTCTTAAACATTTTTACAGAAAAAAAATGTTTTATAAAAAAAGGGGCGTCTAAAAAGTGGAGTGAAAGGTTGAAAAAGTTGCCTAAAAAGTTGTATAAAAGTTTTCTATGGATATTAGGTATGCTCCCAATGGTTCTATCGATTGTTTTTATTCTCTATAAAATAATATCACTATCTGAAATAAGTATAGCATATGAAAATCTTGCGTTATTTTTTGGAAGTAATTATTTGATCTTGTTAATAATAATAGTAATTTTTTTCATCAACGTTTTTGGTGTTTGTGCTAAATCTTGGTTTTGGGCTCATTATGAAATCACACAAACAAGTAAGTATTTTAAAGATATTAAAAAATTGCTTCATTTGCCTGGTGACGCCAATAATTATTATTCAACAGTAACTATGGACCATGATTTTTTGCAAAAAATAGCACCAGGGATACATGAATGGGCAAATCGAAGATGGACTATGTTTGGTGTTTATTTTCACTCCTGTATTTCATTTATTTTGGCATATTTTTGTCTTTGGTTGCTCGATATTAAGCCAAATCGGTATTGGTCGATTTCCTTGTGGGTAATTGGCTCGATTTTGTTTGTCAGTGCAGCAGTAGCGTGGTGGCAAGCGGGAAGAGGGCATTATTTTCAATCACGAAGATCAGAGTTTATAACAAAGGATGTAAATGGCTGGTTTGATCAGAAAGGGCAGGATGGTCCCTTAACCCATTCTACAAAAAAGGATTAGAATTTTATGGACAAAGTATTAGCGGATTTGATCAGGATTTCGAATATTGCCGGACGGGACAGCACATTGGTGCAGGGCGGGGGCGGGAACACCTCAGCAAAGACGGACGACGGGAAATATATGTATATCAAGGCCAGTGGTACCGCTCTTAAGGATATGAACGAACGGGTAGGTTGGCGGCGACAACGAATCGATGATGTTCTGAGCGTGATTCAGGATGAAGAACTGGCAAAGCTAAACGATACGAAGCGAGAGAATGAGGTGATGCGGCGACTACTGGAGGCATGCGAAGACGATATTACCAGCGGAGCACGGCCGTCGGTGGAATCGCATTTGCATGCTCAGTTGGACAAGTACGTCATCCATTTACATCCGATGGTTATAGCGGCTTATGTTAATGCCAAAAACGGCAAGACCCAACTGGAAAAATTATTCCGAAACGAAAAGTATCCGCCATTATGGGTGCCTTATACCGATCCGGGATTTCTGCTGGCCCGGCGGATTGCCAAACTGACCGGGCAATATAAAGAGCGATACGGTCGGAAACCGTCTATTCTGATCCTGGCGAAGCATGGACTTTTTGTAACAGCCGATTCAGCCGATAAGGCACTGCGAATTGTAAATAAGGTTATCAAGCGATGTCGAAATAAGCTTGGCGTCCTCAAGGCAAGAAAATTGAAACCCGCCGCCGAAAAAGATATTACTGATGCGCAATTAGCGATACGTCGGGCGGTGTTCGAGGTTACGGGGCAATATCTGCCGGTGAAATACTATAAACCCACAGAAGGGGTGGCGGCGTTTATAGCGCGAAAAGACGCGGCCAAGCTACTGAGAACGCCGGCCCTGAATCCGGATG
>DAOWIP010000136.1 GCA_030640865.1 Sedimentisphaerales bacterium
GGAATATCTGGCCTACAAGCGACAGGTACTAAAGCAGTTTCGTCATCATAAAATATTGATCGCGGTACCCCAGCGGTCCCTGCGGGAAGGCGCAAATATTCACGATAATATACTGGTATATAAAACCGCATTGAAAATAAAAGAAGTAATACAAGCTCTGGAAAAAATGCGCAATAAAAACACCAGTAGTAGGTTTTAATCTGAAGTGCAACAGCAACCAGCCGCGATGATTATGCCGGTTGCTACAATGCGATAAACTCCACTCAGCCTGCGGCTGACTGTCTTTTTTCCTTAAACAACTTTATTTTAGATGAGAGCCAATTATTTTGGTTGGGTTATTCGAATTCGTTCACTTTGCGGATTATTGTTTCATAATTTTTCAAGGTTTTGTCCGATAATTTTCGGCCGAACGGACTTGCCGAGGGCATTAGTACGAAACCACGGCCCTGGCCAGTCGTGCCGTCTTCAAGGGACTTTTGCACGATTTTTTCAAATTTGTCGGGTTCGGTGTTTTCAATATCGCAAATTTCCAGGTTGCCGAAGAGTACCAGGTTTTTGCCGTATTCTTTGCGGACAAAATCAAGTTCCACATCGCCGAATGGAGCTGGCTCGATGGGGTCTATCGCGTCGGCGCCCATTTTAATAATATGATCGAGGACATTGCGGATTTTTCCGTGGCAGTGTATTCGGGCAAAGCCGCCATACTTCTGGATCATCTTTACCATAGGCCCGGTGTAGCGGACGACATATTCATCGAAAAGTCGAGGTGGCAGATAGGGTTCAGCGGCGTATTCGGGGCCGTAGATGCGCCATAAATGGCCCGGAAATTCACGGGCAACTTTCTCGGTGCGGGCGTGAATCTGACGGGTACACATTTCCAGCAGCCGATGGAATAGTTTTTGTTCGGTCATTGCCAGAATAGTAAAATTCTCCATACTGAAAAGCGAGGCGGCCGCACATATCGGGTCCTCGGTATCGACCATCACAATTCCTTTGTCGCCGAGTTGTCGGTCTTCCTCAATCAGTTCGGTTATGTTGATATTCTCATCGAAGAATTCGTCGGGCAATTGCAGATACGCTTTTAGATCGTCTTCTGTTTTCAGCAGATGTTCTGTTACCCAGAGGGTATCGACATCCGGATCACGGCGGGTAACGGAAGTCATGGTTCTGCCGCCGATTTTCAATGTGGTTCGGGTAACTCGGCTGTTGCCTTCGAGATATTCTTCCGTTTGTGTTAATTCGTCCCGCAGGCTTTGTGAGTCCGTTTCTGATGAGGTAGCCCATGCCTCGTGAGACTTCGTTCTGACAGGGCTGCGCAGGCGGATGAGATCGGTATGCTTCTCGGCCAACTCAAGCAGCGGCCGCCAGGATGGGTCATTATAAACATTGAACGGATCCGGGTCCGTGGGGTCCATCTTGAGACCGCCGATTTCATAGAAATTAACGGCCGGCCTATCGACCTCCCGGCCCTCCAGAGTTGCCATAAGCCTCTGTCGTCAATTCATTTATCTCTCCATGATGCTCAATTTACGAATAATGATTGACTTATTATAAGTACTGCTCAACGATAATTATAACGGGAGTTTTGCAAAATGGAACCTTATCTTGTATAAGATAAGTGGATGAATTTACTGAATGTCAAATTGGTTCGGAATTTACTCGCATCGAGATGGTTCCCATTTGTGCCGCAGGTTATGATATTAATCGCTTTTGGTTTAATCATAGCCGGCGGGTGGGGGGTGAGTACTTCCGACGCGGCTTTCGCAAAGGTACTGCGTAACACGAACCTGTCCAACCTGTTGGTCTGGTCGTACTGGTGGCCTGTGATTATCGTCATCGCGATTCTCACCGGACGGGTGTGGTGTACGGTGTGTCCAATGGAACTGGTAAGCACATTGGCAACCCGCATCGGGCTACGGCGAAAAGTACCCGGCTTTTTCAAGAGCGGTTGGGTTATTACAATTTTTTATACCTTGATCCTGCTGGTGGGCATACACACACTGAGTTTGCATCGGCTGCCGCACCGGATGGCGATATATATGCTGATGCTGCTGGGGGTGGCGCTGGTATGCGGGCTGGTTTTTGAGAAACGCGCATTTTGCAGTTATGTTTGTCCGGTGGGACATTTACTTGGGCTTTATGCCATGATTTCACCTTTTGAATGGCGGGCAGACGATTTAATAAAATGCGGTGAATGCAAAACCAGAGATTGTTCCGCC
>DAOWIP010000112.1 GCA_030640865.1 Sedimentisphaerales bacterium
ACCTCGCGTGCCCGAGCGAAACGCCGGGTATTGGGATCGCAAAGATAAGCGATCTCCACGTCCGACCGTTGGGAAAACTGGTCCGCGAGATACGTTCCGCGACCGCCTAATCCCATCACTCCGAAAACGACTTTTTCATTTGCCGCATAGGTTTTGCCGGACGACAATATCGTAAATGAGGCGGCGGCGCCAATCGAACCCTTCATAAAATTACGACGATTTAACATCTTTCTCCTGTGTTGAAAATTTCATTTTTCGTAAGCGTTTAGGTGAACGCGTGGGTCAAAGCCCCACCCTACTCAAGAACCCGTGAACGGTTACGTTTATTTTTCCATATTGTCCGGTTTGATCCGGTGGGCTAACGACCTTGCGAAATAATGATCGAGTCGTTCTATTTCAAATTCCTCGATCATCTCATCTATACTGATTTTCTCATGTTCACTGGCGATCAATACCGCTCCGAGCAGGCCCGGGTCGGTGATTTTGACTTTCGGGCCATATTTGGCTTTCATAGCCCTGAAGCGACTACCTCGATTCTCGTCGAGATGAACCACCTCGCAATCCAGATTAACTGTTGCGACGGCATAATCAATATAATTGGTGTTGGAGGCAATGATTTCGCCCAGGGGATTGCGTATCTGGGAAGGCGCGGCACGGCCGGCAATTGCTCCGACAAAATGACTGCGGCAGGAATAGGCCCAGTATGCCTGCATCATACCGCCGTGATACATCGACGAGAACAATATCAAGTCCGGCTTGGCCTTGACGTACTTCAAGCGAATTTCGTCGAAGTTCAGATCGAAACAGATAGCAAAGGCGACCCGGCCGAAATCACACTCAATTACAGGAGCATCTCTGCCGCTGAGGATACCCCTGTCATTCTCACCGATGGTGGGATGATTCTTGTTATAGATGCCGGCGACTTTGCCTTTTCGGTCGAGCATAACACTGGAATTGCGCCAGGTGCCGTCCTTTACCTGCAGTTTGGCAGAATAGACGATATAGCAGTTATTTTCCTTGGCCACCTGAGCAAAATAATCCTGTACCTGGTTTTTACGAACCAGATAGTATTCCTTCATTTTATCGCGTGGAATACCACGAGGCCGATCACAGGCTTCCGGAACCACGATCAGATCGGGTTTGTCGGGCAATATCCGGGAAAAATGGTGTTTCCAGTGCGAAATTACTCTTTTTACCACATTCTGCGGGCTGGTATCAGCTCTCACCGTCAACGGACTCGGTCCGAGCGTGGCGATTGTAACAAAGCCTTTTTTCTTTGTCTTGGTCTTTGCGGAGGCCAATTGGGCCTCGCCCAGTACCGGCCAGCACAAAGCGATTAAAACAAGAACGCTAATCCGTTTGTTGACTTTTGTGTTGTTTTTCTGCATTTTTTTTCTCCATCATGTAAAAAGGAAAATAATATTGATTGTCAAAGCGGTTTCTCCCGGAGGAGAATAATGGTTTTCTCTTTCAGGTTTTCAGTGCCCTGTTCTCTAAGCAGGGTTTCCCATTTTAACATAAGTAATAAGGTTTGCAACCAGCAAACAGTCAGAATTATACGCCAGAGCACATAATATTCCAATAGAAAAAGAATTGTTACGGAAGCCTGCCGGTTAGATAAAGGCTTAATTTTTCATTTGGCCTGCTCGATAATTTGGTGGTATTATGTGGATTCCATAGACTTATGTATGGAATATACGCAACCGCATTGAGGATATATGTAACATGATCAAACAACGCCGCCTTGAAAAACTTACCCTGTCTGGGCTGTCTGGAAAAGGAACGATGGTTCTTCCTGTCATCATTTTGTGCCTGGTCTTGACGGACGTAACATACTGCCAGTCGAAGGCCCCGGCCCGGAAACTGCGTACAACACCACTACCGAAGTCGGAACTTAACCTGAAGGAAATTCCATTCAGGATTGTGCACGAAAGCTTCCGCGAAACCAACGGCAGGGAAAACTGGGAATTGCGGATGATTAACGCGGATGGTTCCAATCCGATAAATCTTACCAATACCCCAAATGTGGATGAGATGTATCCTCATGTTTCTCCCGACGGAACAAAGATAAGTTTCGTGGTGGACGAGCGGACTAAAGAGGGCAAAAAGGTCCGCAACGTCTATTATATGAACATCGACGGCTCCGGTCGCGTCAAGGTGGCCGATAACGCCCGGCAGCAATGCTGGAACCCTGACAGCAAGACCATTGTCTATCTCAAGGGTGAGTTCGAGCGTTATACAACCAAGGACTATGCCACCAGGGGGCTCTTTTATTACGACCTGAAAACCGGCCAACATCGCCAACACCCCAATAAGAAATTACACCATCTGTATAATATTTGCTGTTCACCCGATGGTAAGTGGTTTGTGGCCACAGTGCACGGAGGGATGGGTTTCAAGCATGCAATTCTGGCTTTTCCGGCCTCCGGGACCGAAGTTTATAGTTTGGGCAAGTTTGGAGTCGGGGGCTGCCGGCCGGATTTCGGTCCGGAGGGTAAGCGGATAACGTGGGGGCGGACAGATTGGGATTTGTGCACGGCCGAAATTGATTTTGCCGGCTCGGAGCCGCAGATCCGTAAGGTCAGATACTTAATCAAGTGCGACAAGGAATATGAAATATATCATACGGACTTTTCACCCGACGGCAAATATATTGCCTTCAGCTACGGGCTTAAGGCCGGTGAAGGGGTCGGCGCTAAAGCACCAGGCTGGAATATCTGTATCGCGGACCTCAACGGAAAATGGGTGCAAATCACCACCGACGGCCTGCATAACAAGGAACCCGACTGGGTCCCGATTACCAGGTAACTAAACTGTTGTAAAATTGACGCCAGCGTCAAAAGTTTAGCTCGACCGTGATGTCAGGCTGGGGTCGTATATTTTAATGGTCGTTCGGTACTTTTGGCGGAGGTATCAAAATCATGCTGTTACGTTTATTTTATAATTTTCATTTTATATTTTTCCCTTTGTGTCTCTTTCTGCTGTGTGGTTCGGCAGAGGCGATTGACCCGGACCTGAAGCTGAAAATAGCCATGGAACAATACCGGGGGAAATACCGTATCTTGTATGAGGCCTACGGCGCGAATAATTTCGAGATTTTTGTGATGGACCCCGACGGTTCCAACCGGAAAAATCTCACCAACACCCCCGACGTCCACGAATTTTATCCCAAGGCCTCACCGGACGGCAGGAAGATATGCTTTGTGGCCTATCAGGGCAAGGCTGATCGCAGGATACGCTGTTTGTACCTGATGAATCCCGACGGCAGCGGCCGTAAAAAAATCGTCGAAAGAGGACGCTGGCCCTGCTGGAGTCCCGACAGCAAAAAAATCGCCTATGTGAAAGACTACCTGCCAAGCTTCAGCATAAAAGATTACGCTACACGGGGTCTATATTTCTATGATGTCGCTACCGGCTTGATCGAGAAACATCCCAACAGTAAAAAGATTGAGCACATCTATAACCTTAGTTGGCATCAAACCGGCAAATGGCTGGCGGCCGTGGTGCATGGTGGGTTGGGCTATGATCATGCCATCATTACCCTTGAGCTTGAAGGCAATAAGTATTATAAACTGCTGGGCGGTAACCGCTGTCGGCCGGAGTTCCATCCTGCCGGCAATAAAATCACATGGTGCGACCTGGATTGGGCCATCGGCATGGCCAATATTAGAATTTATAACAAACGCCTCAATGTTGTGAATTATCACCAGATTGTGGAAGCCGAGGATCACGAAGGCATAAACGTTTATCACCCTGATTTCTCACCAGATGGGAAATTTGTTGTTTTCAGCAGGGGGCCGGTCGGCCCGGACAATCCCATCGACATCGTAAGCCTGGGGTGCTCATTGTATCATCCTTCGGCTATTGGCGTTAAGGCCGACAAATGGGATATATGCGTGGTCTCCTCACTCGGTGGCCCGTGGATCAGACTGACCACCGACGGAAAATCCAACAAGGAACCCGACTGGATAAAGGTTGTCGATTAAATAAAGTCAGATGAAAGCTAATATGATAGTTTTTCAGTGTAATAGGGAGGTGGCATAGCCACTTTTTCTGTTTCGCGCGGATGGCAAAAAACCGCTCCCGCTGGCCGCTGACTGGAATGACAGGGCTGTAAAATCGGGATAAACTAACATGGGAGATATGAAATGACAATCGATACGATGCGTGAGGTGTTGGGGTGGTGTAGCGTAATCAATATCGGATTCCTGCTGTGGTGGTTCGTTGTGTTCATGTTTGCTCATGACTGGATATACCGGTTTCACGGCAAATGGTTCAAACTGTCGGTTGGGCAATTCGATTCCATTCATTATGCAGGAATGGCCTTTTACAAGATCGTAATATTCGTCTTCAACGTAGTTCCCTATATTGCTTTATGTATTGTGGGATAACGGCATATGAGAAGCAGACAGCAGACAGCATGGGCTGAAGTCCATCCTACAAGACTACAAGACTTTTAACATAGGAGTGAAGCAATGAAAAAGATCACAATAATTACATTAATAGCGTTGCTCGCGGCTGGTTCCGCGACGGCAAGACAAGCCGCCCCCCTGAAGGGACTCGCAGAAATGAAGATCAAGGAAGTAACTGTCTTCAAAGACGGCCATGTCTTTGTCCTTCACAGCGGCAAGATGCCGGTCAACTCGTCCGGCAATGTTGTTATGGACTACCTGCCCGCACCGGTTCTCGGCACATACTGGCCCTACTCTGCCGATAAAAACGCGGAGTTGCGGGCGGTGATCGCCGGCAAACGGAAGGTGCTCGTTGAGAAAACCGCACTCACCATCCTGGAAATGATAGAAGCCAACATCGGGGCAAAAGTAATCATAACGGAGCGGCCGGCAACCACTAATTCACAGGAAAAACCGTACTTTTATGAAGCAACGATCTTAGGAATACCAACCCGGTCGGGCGAAGAACTCGAAGCATCGGCTCCCTCTTCCTCAGATGAACGGCTTCCCGAAAAAGGGAATATTGTCATGCTCAAGACCGACAAGGGCGTTAAGGCACTCGATTTTGGCAGAATTCTTGATGTTACTTTCGCCGCCGACCTGAATACTAAAGTGTCCGTCGAAGAATTTCGCAACCTGCTCACGCTCGACCTTAAGTGGCGAGGCAAGCCGCGGCCCGAAGCTGAAGTGGGAATGATATATCTTCAAAGAGGTATAAGATGGATCCCCAGCTATAACATCGCTATCAACGATAAAGGCAAGGCTGTGCTCAAGCTCGAAGCAACGCTCATCAATGAACTCACCGACATCAGCGACATCACAGCCCACCTTGTTATAGGCGTTCCATCCTTCGCGTTCAAGGATTCAGTTGACCCGATATCCCTTCGCCAGGATGTCGCAAGGTTATCCTCCAGTTTCAGGCAAGACAGTCAGACCGCTTTCGGCTTCTCCAACGCGATCATGTCTCAGCAGGCATTGCCATCCGCCGGCGGGCGGGGCCACCGTCGGGAAACAGCAGGCACGATCGATCTTGGCCCCGAACTCGGCGGCACCAAAAAAAGCGAAGACCTCTATATGTTCACCGTCAAACACGTCAGCCTCCGAAAGGGCGAACGCCTTGTCATGCCCATTGCCGAATATGACCTCTCGTATGAGGATGTTTATGCACTGGATATTCCGTTCACCCCGCCCACGGAAGTGTTGCGAAACCTTAATCATTCGCAGCGACGAGACCTTATGCGCATGAATGCCGGCCCCAAGGTAAAACACAAGATTCGGATCGCGAATACGAGCAAGCATCCTTTCACGACCGCGCCTGCCATGATAATGAAAGACGGCCGCATTGTTGCGCAGGGAATGATGACCTATACCCCCACCGGCAGCGACGTTGACATCGAACTGACCACGGCAGTGGATATTACCGTCAGGAAGGTCGATAGCGAAACGAAACGGACTCCAAACGCCGTTAGCTGGAACGGCGACAGGTACACCCGTATCGACCTCGAAGGAAAAATCACACTAACGAACTACAAGGAAAAGCCGGTTACTATCGAGATTATCCGCCATGTGCTCGGCAATCTCGATACCGTTGGTCAGCAAGGTGAAAAAGAAATGGTGAACCCGTTCGAAGACAGTTCTTTCCTGCCTGATGCCCGCACTTCAACATGGTGGTACGGCCACTCATGGCCGTGGTGGTGGTACCGTTTCAACGGAATCGGCAGGATCAAGTGGACAACAACCCTCGAGCCGACCAAGTCGGCAGAACATACGTATAGCTGGCACTACTTCTGGCGATAGGCGGGCGTAGGCCGGATAAAAAGCCGGCGATTTCCGGCGTTGAATAGCGAATTGGGAATGCGACAGGTGAGTTTTTTCCGGAACCAAGACCCGAAAGCGGGTATATCTGGAAACCATAAGAACAGAAGTTAAATTGCATTGAAAACGACGACAGAAAAGAAAATAGGCTAAATCATGACATTTAATAAACCATCAGAAGCAATACAAATGAGTCTTTTTCCTGAATCAAAACTATCCATTGATATTGCAGAGTTTGTAACTCCTAAAACTTATGCTGGTTTAGCAGGTTTTCATAAATACTGGGGGAAGAAACCCATAGAAGGCATATCTTACCTTGTTGAAAAGTGTACCAACGAAGACGATATTGTTATGGACCCGTTCCTTGGTTCTGGGCTGATATCGCGAGAGTGCCTCCTACGAAACAGACGGTTTGTTGGAATTGACATCAATCCATTCTCTATTGAGCATGCATCTTTCCTGCTCAATCTCCCTTCTCCTCAAGAGTACTATCGGGCACTGATTGAAGTTGAAAGCCTGGTGGCTGAGAAAATCAACAGTACCTATCTAACTTCGGAAGAGCAAATTGCATCCCATTATCTTTGGGAAGGAAATAAAATCACCTCTGTATGGATCAAACCAAAAAAAGGACGGATTCGAATCAAACGGGAGCCTTCTGATCTGGACATCAAATCCTATTCATATTACAAAGACTATACCCCGCAGCATTTCAGAAATCTAACATTTTTCACCAATTCCCGGATAAATGTTAAGCCGACTATGAATGTGAGTGATATTCTTACTGGTCGAGCAATGCGAAATATCGATCTGCTTATCGAGTCATTTTCTGATTATCCATCACATATTAAGCGCACACTTCTTCTTACGCTGACATCTTCGGTTGGTCAGATGTCAAACATGGTCTTTGCCATCAAAAACCGGAGTAATGGTAAGAGAAATGGGAACGGCGATAAAATAGAGGTTGGTAGTTGGGTTATTGGGTTCTGGCTGCCCAATACGCATTTTGAAATCAACGCTTGGAATTGTTTTAAAAACCGCGCAAACAAATTGCTGAAGGCACTACCAAGCCAGAGGCAAGCCGTTTATAAAGTTTCGAACGACTGCGCGTCTGTTGGGGCTTCAGATTTTAACGCATGGCTCATCAATTCGGACTGTCGAACAGCACTCAGAGAAATGCCCTCACAATCAGTATCTTTCGTTTGCACGGACCCTCCCCATAGTGACCGTGTCCCTTATCTTGAACTAAGTGAATTATGGAATTCCTTGTTGGGTTATACCGTAGATTTTGAAAGAGAGATTGTTGTTTCCAATGCAAAGGAACGCCTGAAATCGAAGAGCAACTATAATTCAGAAATGACCGAGTTCTTCATGGAAACATCCAGGGTTCTCAAACCCTATGGACACATAGCATTGTATTTCAATGCGCGAGATGAAGAAAGTTGGCAATATCTAATGTGCATCGAGAAAACATCCGATTCACTGAAATTTGTCGGATGCTTCCCGATGGCGTACTCTGCCACTTCTGTTGTCCAGGATAATCGCAAGGGCGCTATGAAGAATGACTATGTTATCGTATACCAAAAACTACAAGCTAACGGTGGATATCAATTGTTGAGTGCCTTTACGAGCATTCCTGGTTGGTCATCCCAATTTCCGGAAAAAACTGAAAGTAGGTCAAAATGAAAGACTTCGACTATTGGAAGAAATTGCATGAAAGTGACAAATTAGAGGAGTTCAGTTCAGACGAGCAAGGCCTTCTTTGGCTCAAAGTGAAATCTATTGTTCGAAAAGAACTCATCTCCGAGTTTGTCACAGAGAACGAAATAGGACTGAAAGAGACTTTATTAAAGGGCCAATTTTTTGAGTTATACGCCCTGCTTGTTAAAAATCCTACGAAATCCCACAAGCTATTGAACTCTTATTTCGAGAAAAAAAACAAGACCCTCTCGGCTGCTTTAAACACAAAAAAACTCGTCTCAGA
>DAOWIP010000068.1 GCA_030640865.1 Sedimentisphaerales bacterium
AAAGAATTGGCCGAGATGGGCCAGATGGTCCGTGGAGGCGCCGTGGCCTTTACCGATGACGGAAGCGGCGTACAGAACCCCGCAGTAATGTTGTGTGCCCTGCAGTATGTAAGCATGTTCGATAAAGTCATTATGCAGCATTGCCAGGACAACACCCTGGCCGGACAGGGTTGTATGAATTCCGGCTATCAGGCGACGGTGCTGGGACTGCCGGGAATACCAGCACTTGCGGAAGAACTGATGTTGTATCGCGATATTCAACTCGTAAAACAGACATCCGCGCGCCTGCACGCCCAGCATATCTCAACAGCCGGATCGGTGGGAATAATCAAACAGGGCAAAGAACAAGGCATTAACATAACAGCGGAGGTAACACCACATCATCTGCTCCTGACGGAACAGGCCTGCCGGGAATACGATCCAAATTACAAGATGAACCCACCACTGCGCAGCGAAAAAGATGTGGCAGCCCTGCGACTGGCAGTGGCCGACGGAACCATCGATTGTCTGGCCAGTGATCATGCGCCACACCTGCGAAGTGAAAAGGAATTGGAGTTTTTGCTGGCACCGTTCGGGATTATCTCGCTTGAATGCGCAATGGGACTTTATGCCAAAGCCCTGATAGAGACGCAAACTATCGACTGGCCGCGTATGATAGAAATGATGACCATCAACCCTGCCCGGATTCTGGGAATCAACAGGGGAACTTTGAGCATAGGCACCAGCGCCGACATTACTATCATCGATCCGAACCGACACTGGACGGTACACGTGGACAAATTCCAGTCCAAAAGTCGCAACTGTCCTTATGATGGATGGAAACTTCCCGCCAGGGCTGTCTATACTATCGTTGGCGGCGAGATTCGCTTTCAATTGGGTGATTGATTCGATGCCTTTCCTGATAGACGGTTATAATGTTTATCACGCGGCGATGAAACTCTCCGAAGAATGGGTTCACATTACTCCGTTGAATCTGTGCAGACTAATCGACGAGGACATACATAGGCTAGCCGAGACAGCCATGATAGTTTTCGACGGCGCTCATCCGCGCGGCTGGCGAATTAACAAAATTGAACAAAACGGAAATACAAGAGTTATTTTTAGCGGACCAAAATCCGATGCTGACACCCTGCTGGAAGAGTTGATCTCGAAAAACACCGCTCCCCGCCGTCTGATCGTAGTCAGTTCTGACAATCGAATTCGCCGCTATGCCCGCCGCCGTCGCTGCACGTCTTTGAGAGCAAATGACTATCTTGTCGGGATGGTCAAACGCGATCAGCAACCGCCGCCAAGACCAAAAGAACCACGCGAAAAACACCAAGGCGTCCCGGAAGGACAACTCGACGAATGGCTGAAACTGTTCGGCATCGATCCCAGACAGTCAACGGACGAAACTGATTTTATAGATTTTTAAACGGTTCTGTCCTTACTATAAAATTCATTACCTTTTTTCAAAGCTCATACCGGGCCAATCATCGGTGCGGAAGGGCGAGGCGGGCAGCCCCTCCTTGTTGAACAAATTCGGCTCGGCATTATTGACCCAGGCAAAGCGAACAGCTACGGGCGTGGGTACCTGATCGCTGGAAACCACAATGGTCTCACCCTCAATAATCGCCTGGGCGGGAACGAACTGTTCATCCTCACCGGCTATAGTAAAGAAAGTCAACGGCCCACCGCGAGCAACAAGTCCACCAACGGCATGATCGAAAAATAACCTGATTTTATCACCTTCCACCAACATCGATTTATACAAAGGCCCGGAATAAACCAGCGTTCGTCCATAAGCCTTAGAGAAAGCCCAAAGAGCCAGCCGTTTACCCACGTCCTGCTTGTTACGGGGATGAATGTCCTTAATGTTACCTATGTCCGTCGTAACAGCCATGCCTGTGTTCGGCAGCGACAGTGCCATTGACTGCGCTTCCTGTAATTCGGGGCAGACTCGGCCGCCTTTGCCATAGCCCTGACAAGGGGCGATCTGGACATACAAAAATGGGAAATCACCGCGGCCCCAGTCCTGCCGCCAATTACGAATCATAGCAGGGAAGAGCTTGCGATACTGCCAGGCTCGGCGCACGTTGGCTTCGCCCTGGTACCAGATGACACCGCGAATAGCCAGTGGGATCAATGGCGCAATCATACCATTGTATAGACCCGCGGGGCTGTTTCTATGGCCCGGACCAAGCGGTGTACTTGGTCGGCGCGGCGGTTTTTCTTCTTCGGCCTTGGCTTTTTCCACATCCTCTTTCCATTGCTCTATTCGCTGTTTGTATTTTTCCATATTTTCAGGATAATCAATTACGGCTTGTTTATATCGTTCGATGATAGGAACAAAATCCTGATCGGCTTCGAGAATCTGATATCGCGTCCAGGCCGCCGCCGGGCTGCCGCCCCAGGAGGCGCCGATCAGTCCAACCGGCACGTGAAGTTTCTGGTGCAGTTCACGACCGAAATAGTAGGCCGACGCTGAAAAATTGGGAATCGTTTCGGGACTGCATATCGACCATCGGCCCTTGCAGTCGTCCTGCGGCTGATCAGCCACTTTTCTCGCTACAGCGAACAGCCGAATATCGGGATAATCAGCCGCAGCGATCTCCTGCTCAGCATTGGCACATCCCCGAACCGACATTCCCATATTTGACTGGCCTGAACAGACCCAAACCTCACCGCAGATAACATTTTTAATCGTTATGGTATTTTCACCGGTAACAGTGATAATGTATGGTCCGCCGTTTTTGGGGCTGTCGATTTGTACCTGCCATTTGCCATCACTGTCGGCAGTAGTACGCCAGGGCTTGCTTTGCCAACTACCGCTAACGGTAACTTTTTCGCCCGGATCGGCCCAGCCCCAAACAGGAGCACCCGGCCCCTGCTGCAACACCATATTATCGCTGATAATCGCGGGCAGCCGTACCTCGGCAGCCACGGGAGTAAGACTCAGCACAAAAAACAACATAATTAACGACACAAACCATTTTAGATTCTTCATAACATAGCTCCTGAATTGTGTAAAAAAATTGTAAAGCTCCTGTAAAGATGTATAATATATAGCGATTTACCTTTCTCGGCAAGGGCTGATTTATGGAATTAAAGATAAAAATCTGGCTAACCGGGGCCGACGGTAAAGGCTTTCTGGGAGGAGGCCGTTTCCGTCTCCTGCGTGAGATTCACCGTCAGGGTTCTCTGCGGAAGGCGGCGGACGCGCTGGGCATCAGTTATCGCAAGGCATGGGGCGACGTCCGGGCTATAGAACGAGAGTTGGGCTTCGAGTTGCTCCATCGTCGGCGAGGCGGTTGTGGCGGAGGCGCATCAGAACTGACCGATAAGGGTCAAAAACTGCTCGACGCCTTCGGCCGAATTCTAACCGAGATGGAAACTGAAGCGAAAAAACAATT
>DAOWIP010000363.1 GCA_030640865.1 Sedimentisphaerales bacterium
ACAGAAAAAGTGGCCATGCCACCTCATTTCGGTTTTGCTATTCATCTGTCTCCGGTACGGTCACCAACAGTTTTTGGATCACCGCGTCGGTATCGAAGCCCTCACTTACCGCCGCGAAGTTCAGGATCAGCCGATGGCGCAGTACCGGCGGGGCGAATCGACGGATGTCTTCGCATGAGACGTTAAAACGACCGTTCAGTACTACGTGTGCCTTGGCCGCCATTATCAATGACTGGCCACCGCGCGGCCCACAGCCGTACCGCACCCACTTCCTGATAAAATCGGGCGATTCATCCGATTGCGGCCGTGTCGCCCGACACAACCGCGCTGCGTAGTTTGCCACGTGCTCGCTCACCGGCACCTGCTGTACCAGTTTCTGATACTGCTTAATCGTTTGGGCATCGAGGATACCTTTGAGTTTGTCTTCGGGACCACGTGTGGTCGAGAGCAGAATTTTTTCTTCCTCCTCCAGACTGGGATAATCTACTTTGACCAGAAAGATAAACCGATCCAGTTGTGCCTCCGGTAGCGGATACGTCCCTTCCTGCTCGATGGGATTCTGGGTTGCCAGCACCAGAAACGGTTCGACCAGTTTATAAGTATTGCCGCCGGTAGTTACCTTATGTTCCTGCATTGCTTCCAGCAGTGCCGCCTGTGTTTTCGGAGGTGTGCGATTGATCTCGTCGGCAAGCAGCACGTTGGTAAAAATCGGTCCCTTATGAAAGACAAACCGCCGCTGTGATGTTTGCGGGTCTTCCTCAAGGATATTTGTTCCGGTAATATCGGTGGGCATCAGATCGGGTGTGAATTGTATCCGCTTGAACTCAAGTAACATCGTCTGTGCCAGACTGTGAACCATCATTGTCTTGGCCAGCCCCGGCACGCCCATCAACAGGCAGTGGCCCTGCGCAAAAAAGGCGGTGAGAATCTCATTCAGCACTTCCTTTTGTCCGACGATTACCTTGCCCACTTCGTTCAGAATCGTTTGTTTCGCCCGCGCCAGCAACTCGACCGCTTTAAGGGTGTCTTTTGCGGCTATGTGGGTTCTTGTCGGTGCTGCACTGTTTGTTATGGTGTTGGTTGTGTCGTCTGTCATATTTTTTCCCGTATTATGTTAATGCGTCATTACATAAGTAATGATATTCATTCCCAATTGTTGTGCCCAGATCGGCTCATACCCCCTGATCAGCGGATAGTAGGCTTCCAGCCAGCCGGCCTCCAAATCATAAGGGCTGTAAATAACACGTAGATCGCCCCCGATGACCACACCCAATAAAAAAGGCTGCTGATTTAGTTCCGGTTTATTTTTGGCCAGTATGGGTGAATATCGCACCTTACCGATGTTGAACAGGCAATGATAAATCTCATGTTCGGGAGCGATATGTTCCAATTTCGCACCGGGTAGAATCCGGGCCAGTTCCCGCCGTACCGCTTTGTCGAACGTTTTTAGTCCCAATCCATTATTGATAAGTAGTACGCCTTCGTAGTGTAGATACCTTTGCAGTGCGGAAACGGTCTGGCTTGAAAGTGTGAAATCATCCAGTCCCGTAAGATATAAAAAAGGATATGACGAGAGATTGTCTTTTGCCGCGTTTAGAGCCACCCGTTTGAGATTGACACGAATGGCTGTCAGTCGTCGCAGTTTCATCAGCAATTCCGTGGCTGCTCCGGGGTGCACGTTCCAGGCCCCTGTATGTCTGAGCTGGGCAAATACAAACTCGTCGGTGGGCGCCTTCTGATCCGCCAGGGCAAAAATCTCCGGCTTTCCTTCCAGTGCCCCGACTTCCGCGTAGCCCACGATATAAGCGGTCAGGTTAATGCCGATTTCATTAGCGCTTTTTTCATCATAGTAGGCCGCTTCTTTCAATTGTGCCAGCCGTTCGAGATTGCGATTCCAACCGCAGCCCAGACCATATCTGGAGACCAGCACTCCCACACGCGAGCCGATATACATTCCTTCCAGAAACGGCTGGTCGGAGGAAACGTTTTTTGGGTAATTTACTTTTTCGATATCGATTGCGATATGATAGAGCGGATGATCGGGCGGGATAACGCGAAAGCGGCATTCCGGAAAAACTTCTTTGAATACCTGGCGAACAGATTTATAAAAATAAGGAGACCCGGCAATCGAATCACAGATAACCATACCTCCATTCAGAACATATTCTCGCAGCATTTTAATGTGGTCGCTGCTTAACCTTACGGTTCGCACCCCGCTGAAAAGCAGTGCCGGCAGCCTTTTGGGATCGAAATGAAAATCATTCAGACTTATATTACTCCAGTGATAGTACAGGTCCATCGCCCGGGCGTTTCCCACGAACTTTTCCGTATCGGTCGGGCAGAGGTTCCAGTCGGCGATCTTCATCTTGTTACCGTTGGAATCGACGAAAGACGCCGACTGACCCCAGGCTACCTTACCGATCAGGTAATCGGGCTGTGGCGGCTTTTTGCGTTCCGTCCGCCGCAGGGGCGTGGCCGGCAGCGGCAGGGGCGGCAGTGCCTCGGCTGCGCTGATGTTTTTCCGCGGCGCTTTCGGCAGACTCCTGTTGCCGAGATAGACGAACCAGTCATCCTCGTCGGCCTGAACGCTAACCCGCGACCCCATTAACAGCACCATTATCACAACGAGAAAGTTTTGGATGCCTCTTTTACCTTCCATTTGCTAATTCCTTACAAGGCATTTGCGAAAAACCGGATTAAAGCTGGATGCCGTAACAGGTGTTATATCTTGTTACACATTGATATATTATACCTCTTTTATACTATAACTGCTAATAAAAGATAATTATTGCACAGATAATACTGTTATAATCTCTTATATTACAATTAGTTGTGTCGTTACTTCGGCAATATATCCGGCAACTTCAAACGCGGTGATTTTTGTGCCTCTACAGGCTTGTACCGCGGATGGCCGTAATTATCCGGGCAACCTGGGCCATTTCCCTGACATTGTGAACTCGGACGATATGAACCCCGGCAGCCACGCACCATGCCACGGCAGCGGCAGTACCGAAGATGCGATCTGAAGGATTTGTAATATTGAGGATTTTACCGATAAATGACTTTCTGCTGGGACCCGCAAGAACTGGAACATTTAGTTTCAGAAATTCGCTGATGTGTCGAAATAATTGCAGGTTGTGCTCTAATGTCTTGCCGAAGCCAAACCCGGGGTCGATCACAATTTGCGACCGTTTGATCCCTGCCGCCACGGCATACTCGATTCGCTCGTTTAAAAACGCCTTGACATCCTGAACAACGTCTTTGTAGGTAGGATTTGTCTGCATTGTCCGCGGTTTGCCCTGTATATGCATCAGTATGACCGGCACACCCTCGCGAGCGGCCAGTTTCGCCATTTGCCCATCGAACCGTAACGCGGAAATATCGTTGATTATCGCAGCCCCCGCTTCTAATGCCGTCTGTGCCACTTTGCTACTGGTTGTATCGATACTTATTGGCGTTTCAGTTTGCCGGCGCAAATCCTGGATTACAGGTACGACTCGTTCGATTTGGCCTTCGTCGCTGACAGGCTCTGCTCCGGGCCGCGTCGATTCTCCGCCGATATCGATTATGCCCGCTCCTTCAGCGATCATTTTCAGCCCCTGCGCCACCGCCTCATCCGGGTTGAGAAACTTGCCCCCGTCGCTGAACGAATCGGGCGTAACGTTCAGGATACCCATAATCACCGGCCCAGCCGACAGGTCCAGAACCTTCCCACAACAGTCAATCTGATATTTATTCATTATTCCTGTTCCGCATTTTATTGTTTAGCGATGATCGGCCTGATTTATTATAATTTATCAATACTATAATTCGAAAAAACTTTCAAGCAGCTAATGAACAAGCGAAAATTATTATTGGTTTTTATCTGCGTTGCGATGATATTGCCGCTGGTGGGGGCACTGCTGTATTTTGTTATCTTAAAAGGTACAATTGCAGCCCGGATTGTGTACGGTCTGGCCAAGCTGTCTATGCTGGCTGGGCCTATTGTCGTTGTGATAACATTGGAAAAGAACGTGTTACGTTTTGCTTCTTTTGACTGGAAGAACCTGTTGAGGGCAATCTCTCTGGGCCTGTTAACCGGCGGTTGTATCGCGGCGTTTATGCTGGTGTTGTATGAATATTCCGCCCTTGGCGACTATGTTAATCGTTTCGCCGGCGATGTCCGGCAAAAGGCCGAACAACTGGGTTTTCTCGATCACTACTGGTCATTTGGCGTTTTTCTGGCAGTTGGACATTCTTTGCTGGAGGAGTATTACTGGCGTTGGTTTGTTTTTGGCCGACTGCGGAAATTCCTAAAGTCTGCTGTTTCTGCCGCGCTGCTCGGCTCGCTGACCTTTGCCGCTCATCATTATGTTGTCCTCGGATGTTTTTTCTCACTGGCTGGTGCGGTCTTATTGGGAACCTCTGTCGCGATGGGCGGCTGCCTGTGGTGTTGGATGTACAATCGGCAGAAAACACTGATCGGCTGCTGGCTCTCGCATGCACTAATCGATATGATGATTATGTATATTGGCTACAGGTTAATTTTTACTTAAGGCAACCTCTAAAAAAACATTATTGATCAGTCAAATGGTGCGATGGATCGCGCCCCACTTAACTGCCATCTTTCGTCGAGCCATCCACCTCGAATACTCGGTGGCTGCCACCAATCAGAAGCGGACATGGCCCGCACTACTTTCGCCCTGGCTACGCTTGCTGATTATTTATTTGCCAAACCGGTTCTATATTGATATACTATAAATGGTGTTTTATGAGAATGTTTTATGCCTTTTTGCTATTGAATGGGTAACCCGGGGGCGAAAGGTTTCGACCGGACGGGTTGAGGTTCGAGTGGCGTGTCCAGGATGACAGTAGGCCTGGTTAATCATCTGTCACAATAACTTAAATGCCAACAATCAGTTGCGCATGGCCGCCTAAATAGCGACCCGTTCACACCGTGACGCCCGCTAACGGTGTTGAGCGACGATAGTGGGCTGGTCGGTCCCGGCTGTTCGGCACGGGACTG
>DAOWIP010000119.1 GCA_030640865.1 Sedimentisphaerales bacterium
CTGTGTTAACGGAAAGGAAACCGCTGACCAGAGAGGATACGCCTTGCCATGAGTAGAATAACATAAAAAATTACCTATAGGATACGCCTTGCCATGAGTAGAATAACATAAAAAATTACCTATAATCCAAAATTTATCTTGACTGACCGCCTCTATTTATAGAAGGGGTTGAACAAAATACCCTGACGACAAAATGTAGGATGGGCTTTAGCCTATACTGTCTTACTCATGAGGAGCCTCCAATAAAAATCGGCTGAAGATGTCGGCTGAAGATATTTTCCGTAACATTGCGGCCGATAATTTCCTCATGTTTTTTCAAGGCGTCCTGGTAGCGATCTCCCAATTGAGCGGCGATTTTATACCCGACATGCAGCAGTTGTCTGAAATCAGGATTGTAATTCGGACAGGATTGGTTATGGCGGAGTGAGTCAGCGAAGGTTTGTTCGTCCCAGCCGGCCACCTCGGCCGGAGTAGGCAGGCGATTTTTGTCAATATCGATAACCGTGGCATACGGCTTGCACAATTCGTCAAACCGGCCAAAGGTCCGGCGGTACACTTCTTTGGCTATTGCCAAACCGTCGCCGCCGGCCAAGGCCAGCCCTGTCAGCTCTTCCAGCCAGGTTGTACCGGCGGTTTTGATGTGCACACCCGTATCGAACTTCCGGAGTGTCCGACGTATGAACGGATAGATAGAGAACTTGTCGCTGCCGGAATGAATACTCAGTTTTAAGTTGTCCGGCAGTGGGAACTCATTGACGGCATACGCGATCACCGCCGTGTCCTGTTCGAATTCGTTGCGGAACCGGTCGATGTCTCCGACGTAATCGACGCCTTTATTGAATCGGCCGGTGAACTTCGGCGCAATGGTCTGAAGGGGTACACTCTCTCCGGCAAGTGCCGCCAGTATGAAAAACAGTTCGATCGGCGTTTGTGGCAGTTCGGCCTCATCGGTTGAAACCTCGGTTATGAAGTTGTCTTTACCTTTGATGTTCTCGATATGTCGATAAATATTGCCGGCTTCCTGAACTGCCCGCAGATACTTCGAGGCAATCTGTTCGATTAAATCCGTTGTTATCTCGAAAGTCCGCTCGATTCCCGGTATGGTCATAGCCCCGACATATTTAGCGTTGTTTTTAACGAATGCCGCAATATCGTCCGGGGCCGCCTTTTCTCCGATGTAGTCGGCTATGTCGATGGTAAAGAAGTCGCTGTGATGGATAAAGTCATCCACATTGGCCAGATTGATATGATCGGCATCGACAAAATACGCGTCGCTCCAACCACATACCTTGACAGCGGCGTCGGCCTCTTCGCGGGTATCAGCCGGTGATGTGCCGATGATGGTATGTTCACGACAAGACTTGTTCCAGACCGGGGCAATTTCCAATCCCTGATCTTTCGCCTTCATAATCGCTTGTAACTGCGCTTGGCCTTGCCGGCCGAAACGGTCTCCAATACCGATAGAATATTTTGGTAAGATCATTCTTTTCACTTTCTGCTTTTCGATGGGTGGCACCTTTCTGCGCAGCAGAGAGGTGTTTTGTACAACTGGCTTAACCTTTGATATTTCCGATTGGTACGAAGCGAACGACGGGCCTGCTGATGCCGGCCTGTTCGGTGGCCCGGACGACCTCATCGATATCTTTATAAGCGGCACCGGCCTCCTCGGCCAGACCGGCAGAGCTGACACAACGGACGTAAATACCGCGGGCCTTCATATTCTGTTGGAGTGTTCGGCCGTTGAATTGTCTTTTGGCTTGTCTGCGACTCATAGTGCGTCCGCTGCCGTGGGCGGTCGTATAAAACGTATCTCGGCCGCTTTCCAGACCCACCAATAAATACGAGCCGGTCTCCATACTACCGCCGATGATTACCGGCTGACCGGTTTTTCTATAAACCTCCGGCAACTCTTTTCGACCGGGGCCGAAGGCGCGGGTAGCGCCTTTGCGATGCACCAGCAGTTGCCGTTCCTTATTATCCACAATGTGCTTTTCCAGTACAGCCGTATTGTGAGCGACGTCGAATACCTGCTCCAACCCTAAATCGTGCGGGTCTTTATGAAAGACTTCGGAGAAAACCTCACGAATCCGATGGGCGATCATCTGGCGGTTGGCAAACGCCATATTTATCGCGCAGTTCATCGCGGCAAAATAATCCTGACCTTCCGGCGATTGAATCGGGGCGCAGGCCAACTCCCTGTCAGGCATATCCAGCCCGTATTTCGGCCCCATAACTTTCAGAAATGTTTGCAGATAATCCGTTGCCACCTGATGCCCGAAGCCGCGACTACCACAGTGAAACATAACCACAACCTGATGCGGCCGATCAATCCCAAAAGTGTTTGCCAATTCCTGATCGAATACGTTTTCGGGGCGGACTACTTGTATTTCCAAATAGTGATTACCCGATCCGAGTGTGCCAACCTGATTAAAACCGCGTTCAATGGCCTTATTACTAACCTTTTTGGCATCGGCTCCGGGCATACAACCGCCGTGCTCGGTTCGCCGAAGGTCTTCCGGCCAGGCATAACCGTTTTCTTCGCACCAGCGCGAGCCTTGCTCTATCAGTCGGCAAAATTCATCTTTAGACAGCTTGATTGTGCCCTTAGCACCCACTCCGGCCGGTATGCGCTGATAAAGACGGTCCACAAGTTGTACCAGTTTGGGCTTAACCTCATCGTAACTCAGGTTGGTGCGGAGCAGACGCATCCCGCAATTGATGTCAAAGCCGATCCCGCCAGGCGAGATAACGCCGTTTTTTGCGTCCATAGCCGCCATGCCGCCAATAGGAAAACCATAGCCCCAGTGCCCATCAGGCATACAATGGGCATAACCCACGATCCCCGGCAGCATGGCAACATTGGTTATCTGCTCGAAGACTCCTTCCTCCATATCCTTCAGGAGCCTATCGGTAACGTAAATCCGGACCGGTACCCGCATGCCCGACTTGTACGAAACGGGAACCTCCCATACCGCCTCTGAAATTCTTTTTATGTCCTTAACAACAGCCATTTTTTTGCCTCCTACCACATTATATATTTCACCCGGGGCGGCGCAAAGAGATACCTGAAAAAATGTTTTTGGAATTGATGTAAGTCGTTATTTTTCATATCAGAAAATTGATGTAAGTCTTTATTCCGCGTAAAAGACTGGTTTTTCACTTCTGGTCGATTTTATTCGAAAATGGCCGGAAATGGCCGGAAACCGTTCATTTTTTGTGATTTTCCGGAAAGGGCGAAAAATTATTTTGTCAAAATGAATGGTTTTCGCGGCTTTTCAGCAAAATTTAACGAAAGTGAACCGGTTTTTGGGCAAAGCCAAAATCGCTGAAAAATGTTAAGATAAGGAAACCAAAGGAAAGATAAAATATAAAATAGACAATGAAAAATTGAGGGAGTCAGAGATAAGACAGAATTCAGAAGACAGAAGAGAGAAGAAATGTAGAAAAAATGAATGTCGAATCCCGACTTGTCGGGAAACATTCAAATTCAACATCGAATAATATTCCCACACAGAGTGGACAGCATGAGTCTGAACAGGAGCACCTCTCCGCCTTCGACGGACAAGTTCGCCTTCGGCGGAAAGGTGGCACCCTAAAGATAGAGCGGGCACCCGGCGGGGTCTTACCCTATGCGGTTTTCTAAAAATGTCGAGAAATGTGGGTCAGTCCAGTAGGGTGCCGATGAAATCGCACCATTTTTTTTGTAACCGTTCAAGCAATTTTCTTTACCAGACCCCGAAGGGATCATAACAATAATAGCCGCGGGTGAAGGCCGCAGGCCGAAACCCGTGGTAAAGTTCACAAAAGATTTATAACCTTGTAGGGGTTGAACAAAATACCACGATGGTAAAATGGCAGTTTAATTATTCGACCCCTACGGAGTCAGTCGAACTGAACTTTTGACGCTGGTGTCATTTATGAATACCATTGGCATTTTGGCTTTACGTAATGCATAAAATTGGTTACGCTCACCATCGGTGAGTTGGCTGTAGTTCTGTCCCATCAGGTACTCCTGTGAGTGCTGGAATGTTTGGTAAGGGGCCATTATACCCGCTCACTACTTATTTTGCACTCACGTGTCACGCTTGGGAGTTGAATCCGCCTATATTGGAAGCCCATCACATGCTGAAAAACATTTTCATAAAACTTTTTTGTATTAGTCTCATATGTTTCCCATATTTCAGACTTTTCTCCCGAAGTGATTGCCTTGCACACGCTTCAACCTTTGAAACTACAGACCATGAAGAAAAGAAACTCTGTGAATTAGCATCACACGGCCAATTATCCGAAGAAATAATCTCTGTATTCTATCAATATGCCCAGAAAAAAACCAAAGAAGAAATTCAGGCTTCTGATGAATTTTGGAACTGGCTCTCCAGCAACAAATCTATATATCGGGGTTTACTGGTTGGACTTCATTCTGAATATAATCCTTATGTGGTTACGAACCTGAGGTTATTACGCGACACATTTGGTTCTCAACTGAATGAATATCCTCATCTGGGATTGGCCTTTGCCTTTGTATATGGTGCTGCAAAAGACCAGACCATCAGAGCCCCATGGATGAGTTGGGTAGCAAAAAATCGAGAGACACCCTCGTGTTCTGAATCGTTTGCGTACTATATCAATCACGATGAAAAAATGCTTTATTCATTGAAAGAACTCCCATGGCCTTTGCTTTTGTATATAGCAGACAATGATGTGCCGATCTCAGAACGTCAATGGGCCTTGTCGCACTGTGCTGGCCGTTCAATTACTAATCTTAGTAAGCTGCACTCCGAACCACCTTATATCAAAGGGGCTTCTGCACATAAAAGAAAAGACCTGGAAGGTACTCCCATGGCGATTCCACATATCTTTAGCGAAGGCGGTGTTTGTTCGCAGCAGGCTTACTATGCCAACAGAATATTCAAATGTCTTGGCGTACCTTCTGTAAGGTTACTTGAACGTCTTCATGCTTATGAAGGATGGGTGGTCGGAGATCGGGGATTAGAAGTTAAATATGCGGCTTCTTTTGGCAGACAGGATGGTTATTTTCTCTGCCCATTGACACGTAATAAAAGTTGGCAATATGAATTTGAATTGCTTGTTTCTTCAATGAATTATTCCTACGACCAATACCTCAAATCAATGATTGCATCTCATGTGTTCAAAATGCTGCCAGATAGCTCAAAAAAACAGGCAAAGGGATTATTAGAAGATGCTATCCAGGCCAATCCCTACGTGCTTGAACCGTGGAAAACATTTGCTCAAGCCTGTGAGGATGGTTTTTTTACGATTGAAGAAGGTTGGAAGTTGTATAAGCAGGCAAAAAAGAATTTACCCGATCATCCTGGACTTGGTTGTGCAATCTTAAATCAACTTACAATGGCTCAATTAAAGAATCATGTGTTAATTTCAGAAGATCAATACCGTCAGACCCGAAGCATGTTCAATGGAACTCTTGTATGGCTTCGTAAGCAAAAAAAAATTGATATGGCTAAAAATATTTTGAAAGTTCATGCAAACTATCTGATGAAAGCAAAAGGGGTTCATGTCATGATCAATCGTTCTCTTAGATGGTTAAAAGAGGAGGAGTTAAGGGGATGGCAGAAGGATTTGTTCAAACATGTATTAAGTATAGCACAAGAATCAAATAACAATGAAGCTCTTGAAAAGCTGATCAACATAGAATATCGCCGACTAGTGCTCTTAGCCCGTAAAAGTAAAAAATTACGTAAAAAATATTACTCCTATCATGTTACCGTCACCAAGTCCTATTATTCCTACTTGAAAAAAAAAGGTGCTCAAATCAAAGCTTCAGAGATATTACTAGAGTTCGATCAACTTAATCATGAAAATCTTACTCTTTTTAATCTTAAAGATATTATATCA
>DAOWIP010000491.1 GCA_030640865.1 Sedimentisphaerales bacterium
CGTAATTGAATTAAACATTAGAGCCTCTCGTTCTATGCCTTTTGTATCTAAGTTAGTTAAAACAAATTTGATTAGTCTAGCATCAAGGGCAGTACTAGGTAAATCCTTGCCACACATACCTGATGATCAATGGAAAAAGATTAACCAATTCATCAGTCGCCCGTCCCAACAATCTTTCCCGTCGTTTGGCAAGGGCCGCTGAAAATGCCGCCGCCCGCTGAGAGCCGCTCATATTCGCCACCAGAACCGGCTCCGCCAGAAAATCCCGCCATCGGACCTGAATGCCTGTCTCGCCGAGAACCTCGCGAGCTATCCGCACAGCCCGTTCTACTCGCTCCAGTGGTATGTATTCCTGATGATAAACGTCAGTGCTGACCTGGAGCCTGGTCAGTCCAAATTCTTTCAGTTCCGCCAATCGCCGATGGACTAGTTTATCATTAGTACACCAATACGCATTAGTTTCAATTTTTTCCAGTCCACCCAGTTGTTCCTCACAAGCAACCTGTAAAATTGTTTTTAGCCGTTCGTAGTTGCCAAAGGCTTCGCCGCCGGTTATATGGACCTTGCCCCGCTGTCCCGCTAATTCCCTGACGCCTCGCCAACACGTCAAGGCTAACTCCACGCTCATTTCGCTTTCTTCCCGGCCGGCGTCGGGACCGGCAAACACATAACAACACGCACACCTACTTGGACACCAGTAGGTAAGCATGAGACCCGCCGAACTCCATATCTTGAACTTCGGCTGCTCCGGTCCGAGAATTTGGTTGACCACATTATCTTCGAGACGCACGATTTCCTTTCGCAACAAAACAACAACGGTGTTTTTATCGGACAGATATTATAACACAAATTCGTTGCTAAAAGCGTTAAAGATTTTTCAACTGGCGGGTCGATATTTCAATCGTTGAGGCATTGCTTTTCCGTTTCGCTCCGCACGGGTTGGCTCCTCATAAATTGTATCAGCAGAATAGAAAACCCCAAGTAGAATAAGCAGAATAAATGGAGCACTCATGAGCAAATCAGAACTAATCGAAACAGTTCGCGAATTTAATTCAACCGCGTCGGTGGAATTTCTCAGCCAGTTCAGTGATATTGAGTTACAGGAATACATCGACCATCTGCAGGAAGTGGACACAATGGAGTTAGTCGCCACAGCGCCCGGAAGCCCCTTCAATTGACAAATCAAAAAACGCTGTATCAGTCATTCCCACAAAGCATGCCCCTGCAAAGGCAGGTATCCTCTACTTAGCCCCCGGTTTTAGGGGCTGTCGATTTATTCGGCTGGGTGGCACCTTTTTGTCAAAGGCAAACTTGTTTTGCCGAAGACAAAGAGGTGGTGTTTCAGTACTACGTGTGGCAGCCACTGATAGTCCCGATAGAATCGGGACGAAAGTGGATGGCGGTTAAATAGGTGCGATACATCACACCCATTTATAGTGCTCACGATTGAGATTTCCCGTTAGTTCGCGATGCGTATAATTATCGGCCGTACCTTCGCTGTCTGGGCAAGCCAAGTTGGCGGTGAAAACGCATCACCACCCATTGGCCATAAGGAACCAGAGCGGCTGTCAGCAAAGCTGAAAAAACAATCGCCGTTGACAGCGTGCCATAGTCCTCCCCGGTAAAAATATTTTTCAACAGGCAGATTATCAGCACGAATTGCTCCACCAGGAAACCGGCCACAAAAGTTATAAACATCAGCGATATCGGATTGTCGCCAAAGAATAATTCCCGCAAACGCACGATCACCCAGGCTGCCAGCCCGAAGGCGAACGCATAGCCGCCCAGCGGTGATTGAGAACTGAGATCCTTGATCAGCCCCAATATCCAGCCTGCCAGTGGTGCCTGCCCATGCGAGCCTCGAAAGGCCAGTACCACCACCAGCATCAGCAGTAGGTCCGGCATAATTCGCTGCCGGCCAAGGCCAAACAGCCTTGCCATACCCACTTGCAACACCAACGCGGCAAAAAGCATAATCGTAAAATTAAACCAACGCATTTGTCAAATCACACTTTACCCCATGGGGTAATTTTCTGCGCTATCGATTCAGCTAAGTTATTCCCCGGCAATGACGTATGAAACAACATAGCGCATTTATTAA
>DAOWIP010000196.1 GCA_030640865.1 Sedimentisphaerales bacterium
ACCCCTGCTTAACAGCAGGGGCTGGTAAGAAAAAAACCCGTGAACGGTTACCTATATTAAAGTTGTTTTGCCGGGGACGGCGACTGGTTCCATCGTGAACGACCCAAGCTCCATCTTGTCGGGGCCAAGTTTCAGCTTCGAAGCGTTCATTACCCAGTCCCACTTCAGTGCCCGGCCGGTATAGGCGCTCATACGGCCCATAATAGCGGTGAGCGTGGTTTCAGCGATTCGTTTTCCTTCGTTGATGTGTTTGCCTTCGCGGATGCTTGTGATTAAATCAGCATATTCCTGCACATTTGGCTTGACTGATGGGCCGTCGTAAGTGAAGGGGTTTTCTCCTTCAATCTTTCCCTCGGCGAAATCAACATACGCTTTCCCCTTCGTACCTGCCAGTCGCAAATCACTACGGCTACTGACTCCGTCTATCTGGCTGCCCATATATTCGACACGTACATCGTTTGGATATAAATATTCAACCGCTATATGATCGAAGATATTTCCATATTGCGGGCCGGTGCGTACCTGACGACCGCCCATACCCATACATTGGACAGGCGGCCCCTGCATTGCCCAGTTCAACAAATCCAGGTTATGGACGTGCTGCTCGACGATAAAGTCTCCTGAAAGCCAGTTCACAAACAGCCAGCGACGAATCTGCCACTCTATCTCCGACCATTCGGATTTTCGGGTTTTGCTCTTGCTCCCCCAGTTCAGCATACCGCCACCACAGCGAACACACTGGCCACCCACAATATCACCCATAGCCCCGTTATGAATCTCCTTCATAATTGCCATGATATGCCGTGCGCGTCGCATCTGCGTACCCGCCACAATGTTCAGTCCCTTTTTGGTTGCCACCTCGGAAGTGGCTATAATCGAGCGAACACCTGCCGGGTCCACCGCTACCGGTTTTTCTATAAACACATGCTTACCCGCGTCAATCGCCGCCTTTAACTGAACCGGTCGGAAATAAGGCGGTGTGGTGAGAATAACCATATCTATATCGCAGGCCAAAACCTTTTTATAGGCGTCCAGCCCAACGAAGCTGGTTTCAGGGGTTACTTTATAAATTTCATCTACAGCCAGTTTTCGTTTTTTCAGATTGTTTTTAATGCGCTGCGGGGCTGCGTCGATGTAATCCTGGAACACATCACCAATCGCCACAAGCTCCACGCCCTTGCTGGATGTGGCGCAGTCGATTATCCCTGCGCCTGTGCCACGGCCGCCGCAGCCGATTAACCCAACTCGAATTTTATCCGAACCGCCGGCGTAAGCCGCCTGCCTTGTGCCCGCGAGAATCGCCGATACACCCACCGCCGCCGAGGTCCTGATAAAATCTCTCCGCGAAAACCCTGTCGAAGATGTTGCCTGATTCGATATTTTATCCATTTTTCTACCTTTCTAATCTAATGTAAAATTGCTGAATTTATTGAACAAGTCTTGCAGAATGGGTTCTCAATCCATATTCGATAAATATTCTCTGACAAAATCATCGTCGGTAAGATGCGGATAATCTCGAATGATTCCATTGATTCGTTCAGTCTGTCCCGGCGATAGCTTTTCGTGAGGGTCAAGAGTTCTTACCTTATCGATCAAACCCTGCTTCATAGCAGGGCGGGCCGTGCCCGCCATTTGACTTTCCAATTAAAACTTGCCGTTACGGGTGTCGTATTTAGTGGGTTTGTTTAAGGTGGTTTTGCCGGCGGTTACCCAGTTGACAATAGTCGATATCATCTCTTCCAGCTTCATCTGCGGATTGCCGAACTCATTGAAGCATAGTGAGGCGTTTGAGAGCAGAGCAGTGGGCGCTTCGCGTGACACAAATTTTGGTTGCTTGTTCAATTGCCGGCCAATCTGCTCGGCGAGGTCCCGAACCAGAATTGTTTCCGGGCCGGTTACGTTCAGGATCGCGGCCGGCGAATGGGCCAGACGAATTGACCGGATGATATAATCGTTGGCGTCACGCTGCCAGATCAGATTCACTGTTCCCATTGTCAAATCGATCTGCTGGTCGTTTAGTATCTTCTGAGTAATATCTACAATGATGCCATAACGCGGTTCGTTGGCATAATTGAGTCGAATAATGGTCATTGGGGTATTATTCAATTCGGAAAAATACTGGAATATTCGCTCGCGTCCGAGACAGGACTGGGCATATTCGCCGATTGGGTCGGGCGGGGTCTGCTCGGCGGGGCCGTCGCTGTCGGGGCTGGTCAGGGGATAGACATTACCGGTGGAGAAGGCCACGATTTTCGAGTCTTTATAATGGCGGGCCACAAGGCCCGGCAGGAAACTGTTCATCGCCCAGGTAAGGGGCTGATTGCCGGAAGCACCGAATTTCATACCAGCCAGAAAATAGACATTTTCAACCTGTGGAAGCTGTCCGTATCGTGTCTCATCCAGCAGGTCGAGGGAAATCGTCTCGATGCCGGCCTGTTCCAGGGCGGATTTGGCGGCTGGGTCGCTGAAACGCGAGACGGCATGAATAGTTTTATCGGGAGCCGCTTTTTTGAGCATCATCGCGAGTGTCGGCCCCATCTTGCCGCCTGCTCCAAGGACAACAATATCCCCGTCCAGCCCCGCGACAACCTTTTTAGTGGCGTCTGTCGGCTCGCTGAGAATATCTTCCAGCCCTCGCTCGTCCAATGCCGTTACGTCTATCATATACCTGTTAATCCTGTTGAAAATATATTAACTCAACTTAAGTACCAAAAGGCACAGAACCCTTATGGCCATGAATATAACAACCAGCAGGCCCACCCCGCCAAGAATGTTCATTAAAATCGTGTTACGACGATCACCCATGACATCCTTCCGGTTGGCCAGCCAGAGTAGCGTGGCGGCCATAAGCGGATTGCCGATGACCGTAAGCGCCTGACCGAAGATAATGAGCTTGACCGGCTTTTCTCCCGTACTCAATGCCAGCATAGCCACGACCATACCGACCAGTAAGACCAGAACTGTGAATCGACGAGACCACGGATCGCCCATTTTCGCCGGTTTGCCGATCCCATCGGCCAACATACTGCCGCCGATCATCGCGTTTATGAGAAACGGGTTCATCGCTACCGCCAAGAGGCCGACACAGAAGATTATGTGCGCCGTTGAGCCAAGTAGTGGTTGTAGCGACTGGGCCAAAACGCCAATATCGTCCGCAGGCTTACCGAGAATGACCGTGGCGGTGGTTATCATTATGACTGCGCTGATACCGGTCAAAATGCAGACACCCGCAATGGAATCACCGATTCCGTTTTTATAATCCCTGATCGTCCAGCCCCTTTCTCGAACAAGGTTGCCCTGAAAGAACGCGGCAGCCACAGAGAAGGTGGTTCCCAGCAGTGAGGCTATCAGGAGCATCGGGTCCTGTATGCTACCTTCGACTTTTTTGGGCAGTCCCAGCGAGATTCCCTCCGGCAAACCTGGAATGAGACCCTTTATTATTCCTGCCAAATCCGGCTTCGCCAGTACCAGATTGAGGAGGAAGCAGACCAGTATTATCCCCACCATAAACTTCATAGTCCGCTCAAGAAAACGATATATCTGCTTGGCGGCAAAAAGAAAAATGATAATCAGACCGTTCAGCCCGAACAGTACCCATTGTGCGCCTACTTTCGGAACCAGTGTTTCCGCAGCCGCCGCGACCGCGAGGTTGTTGGAAAACTGAAAAGCGGCGCAAATCAGGCAGAGGTTAATGCCGATAACCGCGGCAACGACACGGCCCAGACGTTGAGCCACCAGAGTACAGGGGGTCGCCCCCCCCACCACTCCGATAC
>DAOWIP010000565.1 GCA_030640865.1 Sedimentisphaerales bacterium
AACACTGATTATCACAAAAAATCGTTAACATTATTTTTTACCATAATCATTTTTTAACGAAAGTTACGACTTTTTCGCCACTTTTTACCGTTTTTAGACAATTGTTGGTTTTTATCTTTTTTCCTTATTTTTAGCTTTTTGGCGTTCGATTTTGGGGTCCCGACTAATGTGAACGCGTACTTCCATTGGGTCGGCGGTGGTTACAGGCAGGACTATCGTCTCGTCCGCGGCGGCCATAACTTCCCGCAACATTTCCTGATATAACTGATCGACAGTCTCGTTCAACAGATCGTTAAAAGCCTGTTTGCGCCTGGCCTGACAGTCGGGTACGTTGTCCGGAAATCTTTCCCGCGTCTTACTGTTAATCTTGTCGAGTACCTCATCGATATACGCGGCGTCAGCCTGCGCGGCATTGACAATTATTTTTCTGTAGGCATTGGCATTGGCAATAATAATTTTTTCCTGCGCCTCGGCCTTATTGACAATTTCGCTGGCCCGCGCATTAGCGGTTTCAAGCATGGCGTTTTTCATACTGCGGGCAGCAGTGGCCTCGTCGAAAGCAGCCCGAACCTGATGCGGTATGGACTTATCAGTCAAAATCAACTTGGCAGTCAAACCAATATCAAGCGCATCGAGCCGAGCCGTCATCAGAACCTCGACATCATTTGTGAACTGATTGGTATTTTGCCAAAGTATCCAGTCGATGTCCCGATGAGCACTTACATTAATAACAGCATCAGACAACACACTTCTTAATAATCGATCAACTATGAACCAACCCTGTTTCCTCCCGTCCCAAAGGTTTCGGACAAATGTTATCGGGTCGGTAACATAATACTCAATCCGCCACTTCGTATGCACAAGATTGTAATCAGTAACAGATAATTCCTCTTCACCTCTGTCCAAACCACTATCGCCGGAAACACCCCTCAACAATGTCCGGTCGGCACGACGAGTAGATGTAAGACTGTAACCGTCACGCACAATCTGCAAAGTTTTTTCGGAACGCGTTACCTTACCAAGCACCTTCTCCTTCTCAGTCATATAATACCAAAAAGAATCCACGTCCAAAGTCTGTAGCGCTGTCGGGGCAGGGATCAAAATCACCTCCCCCACATAAGGCCAAACCCAATGCCAACCCGGCTCCGCAATCGCTTCCCTGCCGACACCCTGCACCCTGCCGAAAAGCAGTTCAACAGCCCGCTGGTTCTGCTCCACCTGATAAAAGCCGCCGGCAATAAACAAACCAACGACAAAAATCATGACCAACTTCAGAATCATAAAACTTATGCGCAAAGCATCAGCCAACGCCTGATTGGCCGGGTCAAGACGCTCATGCTCAACAACAACCGGAGAAGCAGGCGAGATTTCAGTATGCGCATCGTCGGGCGGCGCCGGCTGGGGGCCGTTTTGCGGTGTCGGTTGTTCTTCCGGATTGTTTTGTTGCTCAGTCATATACCACTCACTAAAGGCAATAAATAAATGTAAAATGTAAAATATAAAATAAACAATGATAATTTAAGAAACCGGGCAGAGCACGGCATGCCGTGCCCCTACTCATCATTTGTTTTTCATTTCCGCTTTCACCTGTGGCAATTTTTGCAGAAGATTATACGGCGCCGATTCACTGTCCAAAATAACGGTGGTACGCCTGTTAAGAGTTTTACGAAGCGTTTCAAGTTTGCGGAGATAATTGGCCAACTGCGGATTATCCAAAAAGACGGCATAATACTGCGCGGCCTCGGCGTCGCCTTTGCCCATAATGTTCTTGGCCTGTGCCCTGGCTTCAGCCTCGATCTCTTTAGCCTGACCATCGGCCTTTCCTTTGATGCTTTCGGCTTCACTTGCGCCCTCGGACAGCAACGTAACAACAACAGCCTCACGATCGGCCTTCATCCGTTCGAACACCTTTCCACTAACAAAGTCAGGCACACCAAGGCGCTTAATCCCCAAATCGACAATTTTAATCCCAGAGCCACCGTCGACACCAACTTTATCCACGAGATAAGCCAACATACCGCCAGGTTGACCGGGTTTTCCCTTTTCGAGTTCAGGCAGCTTGAACTTTTCGGCATCTTCGGTAACCAGTTCGCCGAGATTATACTCGGTGATAATATTGGCCGAACCCGCCAGCCAGCCGCGCAAGGTTTTTTCCGCCTCATAAATAACATCATCGCCGGATGTGCCGCCCTTGCGAAACCGTTCATAAAAAAGCTTAGGCTCAACAATTTTCCAGTTGACATAAACAGTGGCAATCACGTTGGTCTTGTCTCTGGTCTGTGTCTGGGCAGTCTGCTGGTCCAACGTGCGAATTCGACCGTCAAACTTGACCACGGTCTGGACAGGATAAGGCCATTTCCATTTCAAGCCGGCTTCGGTCTCCGGACGGCTGATTTTGCCGAAGGTGAGCACCAAAGCCTTTTCCTGCCAACGAACAGTGAACGTAACCATATAAAGCAGCAGGACGCCCACTATCAATAAAGCAATCACAATCGAACCGATATGCTTTTTCACTTGTTAGTTCTCCTTGTCTTCTTCAGTAATACCCAATCCCTCAAACAGGTCGGGCTGTAACTTCTCTTTCAAGTCAAGCTCATAAACCCAATGGCCGACGTTGTCCGAGGTGATGATATATTTTCTCATGGCCGGGAGCATCTCGTCCAATACCGAAAGATACTCACGCCATAAATACACGTTTTTGCCCTTGCGATAAGCTTCAAGTTGCTGAGCGAACCGTTCGGCCCCGGCCCGTGCCATCTGAGAACGTTCGATTGCATAGGCCCTGGCTCTATATATCCGTTCGGCACTATCGCCCCGTGCCATTGAAATAATCGCATTCGACTCGCCATAAGCCTTGAGGACCTTAGCCTGTTTCTCCTGCAGGGCCGCAACGACCTTTTCAAATGACGGGGCCACATCGATCGGAGGATGTACGGATTCCAAACCGACAAATGTGATTTTTACGCCCAATCCATAATCCTCCACCCGCTTCTGAATCAACCCTTTGAGTGTGTCCGAGGTCTCATGCCTGCCGGGGCCGAGCAGACTTTCGATATTGGATTCAGCGCAAAAATGAACCACCTGACGATCACAAACAGCCTCAAGCAAGGTCCGCGGGTCGGCATAATCATAGCCGTACTTTTCGATATCGACAATGCGATAGTGAACAACAAACGCCACCACCAACATATCAAAATCATTACGGGCAACCGGTTCATCGGAAAGTATCTCTGGTTCCCGAACGACAGCCTCTGGTTCCCGGACGGCAGCGTCGGCAGATTGCCCGGAAACTGAAAACGCCACCATAAACGGATGTTCCTCTTTCCAATGCTCCTTCGTCCATAAGATAGGGGTAAGGTCGGGGGTTTCACGGCCTGTTCTTTCGTCTATTATGGGGTCTTTCCTTGTAAAGCCCACATCGACAGTCTGTAATTGCTCGACAGGAAACAAGCGTATCTCATCAATCGGCCAGGGCCATTTCAAGTGCAAGCCGGCAGAAAGGGGTTGTTCGAAATTGAGCGGTTCGCCAAATCGTTCCAGCACGGCTACATTGCCCGGAGGGACAATAGCCAAAGATGTAACGAGATACAAGGTTGCCGCCATCGCCAAAAACAACCAGATAAATGTTCGCGAAAGTAACCTGAAAAACCAGGTGTCCGAGACCTTGAAGCCAAACTGATAATCAATGGCCTGCGCAAAAGTATGCAGGATGCCGCCCGGCTCGCTAAACAGGCCTAAAAGCCGTGACTCAAAAGGCGCTCGCCGGTATCGTCCTCTAATCCGCGGGCTAAAAGCGTCCAATACGAGGTTCCAGATGTTCTCGATACCGATAGCGAGCATAAGAATAACAAGAACATACTGTACGACCCGCTCAGAGGCAGGGTATCGGCTCGTTAAAATCAAGACAATTGCCAGGGCAAAACATGCCAGGGCATTACTGAACAGGTAACTGCCGCCCGCCCGTAACGGCCGCCATTCCGCCTGCCGACTCATGCCGACCGCGTAACGCGAAAAGAGAAAACTAATAAGGGCGATCCCGGCAATAAAGGCGGCTGACCTGAAAACAACGTCCTGTCCGGCCAATATCGTTTCCTGCGAGGCCTGAACCTGACGCAGCAGCCAATAACCCATAATCAGCAGATAAGCCGAGTTGAGCAAGGCAACAGTCGGCAATAAATATTTTTCCAGCCAATCGAGCCGCCGCTGAGAAACCTGAAAACTATCCTCCACAGCGGTCGATTCAAAAACAGAGGTGTCCTTTCCCTCACGACGCAGCCTCTGATACTGCTCGGCGTCAAGTCGCTCTTCCTGAGCCAGCCGCATCTGGCGAAACTGTAACAGCAGGATCAGCCAAATACCGGTACCACCGAGAAAATGCCACGCTTCGATCCTCAGTGCCGGTGAATATACCTGCGCCGATACCAACAGTACCAAAAGCGAAAATAAAACCTGAAGCACAAAGGCGATCAGCGACAAGACCTCGGCTCGTTTCGGTGACAGTTTCATTTCTTTATCCTAAAAAATGGCGCATTTTAGTTTGAAGCGCAACAATTATAACATACGAAATCATCTGGCGTTAGCGACGAGAAAAATCGTTCAGGGCTCCGGCTGGAAAATTTCCCCCCCCCATGCCCCAAATTTGTCCAGCCGCCCAAACGATTTTTCTCTCGATCTTGGCAGAATTTCAATTATTTTGGTATTTGTTATTGTTGCGCTTCAGATTGAAGTTTACGG
>DAOWIP010000476.1 GCA_030640865.1 Sedimentisphaerales bacterium
AAAGCGCGGCCCGCCCTGCAGAACCCCCCGATTTTACATCGGGGGCTGGTTAAGAACCCCCTGCTTGACAGCAGGGGCTGGTAATACCATCGCCTGTCCTGCGGACAGACGCTGCCACCAGACGAGGATTATACAGGAACATCTCTCTGAAATACAGAAAGGTGCCACCCAATTGGATAGCATAATAGCGTTTTTGGGCGATCACACAGGGTTACCCCTACTTTGCATAAGCATGCCACTCGTTGAACCATCCACCTCGAAGACTCGGTGGCTGCCATCCAATGTTTGGTGAACCCCGTATATTTAATTTAACCGACCACTACGTAAGTGAGCACTATAATAAATGCTTGACCTCTGATAGCATATATTATAAAATACAATGTTGATATGTCGGAATTGTATTATTGGACTTATGCACAACGTGTATTGTAAATCCCGTTAGCCCTGCTCGCGAATTCATAGCACAATGGGCATAGAAATCATTCGACAAGTAAATAATCCCCATCTGGGATATACGCACCGCGTAATGGAATTCCCGCGAGCGAGACCGTAACATTTTGTCGTAAGGTTGCTTACCCGCGTACTAACGGGAAATTTCAATCGTGAGCACTATAACAATGCCGAAGCTATATGTACTACAAGGTTCAGACAAAGGACGCACTTTCAATGTCAGCAATTCGCCGACCTTGATCGGACGGACGAGTCAGGATTTGGCCCTGACGGACAATACCATTTCGCGCCGTCATGCGGAATTAGTCCGCAGGGATGACGACCTTTGGGGTATCCGCGATCTCAACTCCGCCAACGGCACTTATGTTAATGGTGTCAAGCTGAGTTCGTTCCTGGAACTTAAGCAGGGCGACCAGATTCGTTGCGGAGCAACGCTGATCGTATTCGGCGGTGTACGCAGCACTGGTATAGCCGGAGAACTGGGAGGGTTGCGGATAGATGAGGATGGCAACCTGGTGGAATCATCCATTATGGCCACGGTCCCATCGATGGACGATTCTGTGATAATCGCGGGGCCTGAAACCACCAACGCCGTTGGTAATCTACGGTTGATGTATGAACTGTCCACCGCCATTAACTCCATCTTCGACCGACAGCAACTGCTGGAAAAAGTGATGGATATGATTTTTGATAACCTGCCTGCGGATCGCGGCTTTGTTCTTCTTCGCGAAAACGGCGATGAAGAACTACAGCCGGTTGTTGTGCGATATCGCAGTGATGAACACACAGGTGAAATTGCAATCAGCCATACCATTGTCGATCATGTGGTCAAACAAAAAGAAGGTGTAGTCTGTACCAACGCTATGCGCGACAAACGATTCGCCAAGGGTAAAAGTGTGCAGGACTACGGTATCCGCTCCGCCTTGTGTGTGCCAATCACAATGCGAGATAACAACATCGGGGTAATCTATGTCGATACCACGGTTGCCACCAATACATACGCTGCCGAGCAACTCCGGCTGTTGACGGCTATCGGTTTTCAGACCGGCCTGGCCCTGGAACACTCCCGGCTCTACCATGCTGGGGTGCAGGCGGAACGAATGGCGGCGGCGGGCGAAACCATAACCTATCTTTCACACGGGATTAAAAACATCCTGCAGAGCCTCCAGAGCGCCGCCGATATGGTGGAGCTGGGACTCAATAAACAAAAAATCGATATGGCCAAAAAAGGATGGGCTATCCTACAACGCAACCTTACAAAAATACACAACCTCGTACTTAACATGCTCGCGTTCAGCAAGGTGCGTCAGCCTCACCTGGCACTGACTCAGATTAACCATCTTGTAACCGAAATTGTCGAAATGCTCAGCAATCAGGCCGATGAAAAAGGAGTGGGGCTGTTCACCGACCTGGATGATAAACTACCCGCTATTGCGGTGGACCCCGACGGAATGCAGCAGATTATCCTGAACCTCATACTCAATGCCCTCGACGCTGTTGCGCCCGATAAAGGCGTGATCACTGCTATGACTAAATATGATAGTGATAAACAGGAATTAGTTCTGACCATCAGCGACAATGGTATGGGGATTGAAAACAATCAACTCAGCGGCATCTTTCGGGCTTTCTATTCCAGTAAGGGGCACGGCGGTACAGGTTTGGGTCTGGCCGTAGTCAAAAAAATCGTGGAAGAACACCACGGAACAATTGACATCGACAGTACCAAGGAAGAAGGAACCTCTTTTATCATCAGGATTCCCGCCGGTAAAGAAGAGCTTGACAGCAGCAGCACCGCCCAAACGGCCATAAGAACAAAGGGACTCCTCGCATAGCCGTTATAGCTTCTGTTTTTGAGCCTCTTGAATAAAGGCAAGC
>DAOWIP010000427.1 GCA_030640865.1 Sedimentisphaerales bacterium
TGATTTATCCTCTCCGGAGCCAACCAGGACCATTCAGGAGACAGCTTTAGAATGGATTCTGAATAATATTGATAATCATCCCTGCATCTCAATGCTCGAAGAGTTATATGAAGACATCGACCGGCACCTGGCCCCTGCTCAGCCCACTTGCGATAATTGCGGCAAATGCTGCGATTTCGACCATTATGGTCATCGGCTCTACGTAACGACCCTGGAAATGCTGTATTTCTGGTCTGGGCTGCGCAGACAACAGCCACCGAACGCCGCCCTCAAAAATCAACTCGCAGCCCCTGATGGTCGCTGTCCATATCAGCAACAGGGGTGCGCGGCCCGACCGTCCCGGCCGGCAAGCTGTCGTATATTTTACTGCCGGGACCTGCCAATGGAATTCCAGCATGATTTGACCGAGCAAGTACTGCAACGCCTGAGGGTTATGCACGAAAAATTCCAGGCACCCTATTATTATGCGGACCTGCGACAATGGCTTCAGTCCAGCCAGACGGCTCAGTCGGGTTTGGGGCGGAGCAATAATACCCCGTAATATATGGGCCGATTTTCAGGGTTGACAAATTTCAGTATCCATATTATAATGAATTTGTTGTTAGAGTTGCCTGATTTGCAAAAGGAGAAATATATGAGAAAAACCATTACTTTAATTGCCATGAGCGGCATATTTGGCTTGGCGGTTCTTTTAACCGGCTGTCAGAGCTACAGTCATACCTACAGTTATAATAAAAAGGCAAAAATCCGCCAATATAGTCGAATATCAGAGATGAACAGCCGTATGTTGGTTAGTGATTTCGATACCTTTATGATGCTGGACAAGCCCAGCAGTCTTTCACACTGGCACACACCTGCCAGGCTCCGGTAGTAATCCCTACAGATAAGGGGGGACCGCTCGAACTACCTTCCAGGCAGACCCTGCCGGTTTTTTTAGCGACTCTGTTGATATAGCCTATGACAGTATCGGTCTGTCATCCCGGCGATATAGTCACACACTACCCGTTCACGCCCCTGTTCGCCGATTCGCTGCCGATACCTTTCGGGAAGTAGTTTCGGGTCGTTCACATACATCTCGAAGATAAAGCTCAATTCCTCCCTGGCCGGTTGTTGTACCTGCTCAATCCGGGGATGTTTATAGACATTCTCAAACAGAAAAATCTCCAACTCACTCAATTCCTTTTGACATTGTTCGGAAAGTGATATGATTTTTATTTGTCCCAGCCGTATATCCTCGACGTTGCTTGGCGATGTTTCTTTCAGACGGCCGGCGCTTTCTGTCAGGGCGTCATTTACCAACAGGTCAATCAGCGATTTAGCGCAACGCAACTGCCGTGCAAAACGGTGCGCCTTGGGAAAATCCCGATCAGTTTGCCTCCGTAGTAACTGGTAAAGCGGTACATTACTCATGTCTGCTTCATCAATTAAATTGCCGGCCAGGGCGTCATCGAGGTCATGTGAATTATAGGCAATGGAATCGGCCAGATCGGCAATCTGGCCCTCCAGAGACGCATAACCACATCCGTATTTTTCATTGGTATCGGGTTGATCATATCTCGTAGCGTGTTTGGCAAGGCTCTCGCGTACCTCAAAGGTCAGGTTCAAGCCGCGATACGCCGGATAAGGGTGTTCCAGGTATTCCACAACCCGCAACGACTGGCAATTGTGCTCGAATCCACCATTTGCGGACATAAGTTCGTTCAGCGCTGCCTCGCCGGCATGCCCGTAGGGTGGGTGCCCCAGATCATGGGCCAGCGCCGCCGCCTCGGATAAATCTTCGTTGACCGACAATATTCGGGCCATCGTCCGGGCAATCTGTGCTACTTCGATCGTATGTGTCAGACGCGTACGATAATAATCGCTTGTAACATTAGCGAACACCTGTGTCTTGGCTTCCAATCGGCGGAACGCCGCACTGTGAATCACACGGTCGCGATCCCTCTGAAAACACGTACGATACCGGTGTTCCGGTTCGGGGTGTTCCCGACCGTGTGTCTCAGCGGCGAATACCCCATAAGCGGCCAGATGCCCACGCTCCTGTTGTTCCAGTTGCTCTCTTGTTCGTAAAAAATTATTATAATCGTTCACATTATATCTTTATCTTTATCAGTGTTTTTCTATGTCTGTTTTTTTATATATTCTTCGTGCCTTTTAATCTATGTAACTTCTCCCATTTCTCGACTGCTTCCGGACGGCGTATATAGATTGGCTTCAATTGATCAGCCGTAACGAAAAGTCCTTTTTGCGCACGAAACCAGCCGCACCGGTGTACGTTGGCTGCCCGCGGCTGCCAATACTTCTCATCCAGCCGGACAATTTGTCTATCTTGTTCGTTTGGAGACAGTTCTTGTTGGTGATATTTCAGTCCCTCTCCTATCAGGTATAGGGGGCGTTCCGTGCGTTCCAGAAGTTCCGTCGGGCTTATCATTGTTTGGGCAAGATTTATGCGAAAGCCCGGTATAAAACCAGCGGAGTCATCTTTGGCGTCCGTTGTTTCTCTGTCAAATACCGCGGCGAATATTTGCCCGCGGCCGGCTTCCAGCACTACAGCTACCTGCCCGATATCAAGTTTTTCGCTTTGTCCGGCCTTTTCCGCGTTCAGGGCCAGAGCTTCAAGACTTGGCACTGGAATGATTTTAGTATTTTGCGAAAACGCTAATACCTTGGCTGCTGTAACAGCTATGCGAATACCGGTAAAACTGCCCGGCCCGACGGAAACATATAAATGCTCAATCTCCGCGGGCTGCCAACCCTGCGACTGACACAGACGCTCCATAGTTGGCAATAATTGAGCGGCATGTTTCAACTGGGCGGTAAAGTCCTGTTCAGCAATAAGTTGCGGACCCAGAGCCACGGCCACACTGCCTATCCGGCCGGAAGTCTCGATCGCCATAATTCGTGTCATATCATCCATTTTCAGGCCATACTAACGTATTTGAGAAACATAAGCAACTTTGCTCCTGTCGGTCTTATCATCAATGGCGTGATAGCCGATTGGAAACGTCCAATAACGCTATCCTGAACATCAGGGGAAGCACTAAAAGGGCATAATAAAAAATAGAGTATAATCCCGCCATACCTTCAATTAGCACACGAAACAACCCGATTATGTTAAATAAAGGCTTACTATAGTGCTCACGATTGAATTTTCCCGTTAGTACGCGGGTAAGTAACCTTACGACAAAA
>DAOWIP010000060.1 GCA_030640865.1 Sedimentisphaerales bacterium
AGAGAACATCGAACCGGAACAGATGATTTTTCCAGCCGATGGGCGTCCAGACATTGGTAAGATCACCCCACCAGTTACACGCGATGTTGGCGGTCGGTTCCCTCAGCGTTTTTCTCTTTGGATAGGCACCTTCCGCTGTAGAAACGTACAGGGTGAAAAATATGGAAAATAAAACCGTAAGAATCACACTGCCACGCTTGTTCATCTTCAATACTCCTGTTAAAAATTAGCGACGTCCCACAATTGGGGGTTAAGATAGATAATAGATATAGAATTAAGAAGCAAGAAATATTATCAGCCGTCAACTGACAATCGTCAGGCCGAGAAAAAATACTCTTTTTCGGGGTGGAGAATTTTACTTTTTCAATTTTTACTTTTTCTTCTGCAGCAAAAGCACCCAGTCATTGTGATCGGGGGCGGTAAACTTCTGGAGAGAGTTTTTGACTTTGTCGGCATCGACGTAGCCGCCTGTACGGGGATGGAACCAGCAAGCGGAGAGGCCTTTATTAAGGGTGCCGGTTTTAATCTTAACGACTCCGCCTTCCGGCAGATAAATGACAGCCAAATCGCCTTCTTTTGATTTGGCAGCGGCGATGAATTTGGAGGCAACTTCTTTTTTGCCGGGCTGCTCGGCGAGAATTTCCGGGGCGGGAATGAGCCGCCACCAATCAATAGATGCAAAAAACTGATGCAGGTACTTCATACTGTATGAACCGGGCAGGTCCTTGGCGACATACCAGGGCGAAACAAGACCAACCCATGTGTGATTCAATGGCATCTCTACTTTGCTATGCCAGCCCCAGACACCGTGTCCGCCATAGGTAAATCCGGCTGTCGGTGTAATCAACAGGCTCCAATAGGCCGCGCAGCGGACGGCATGATGTGGAATTGCTCTTTTATAAGAAAAGCTATTGATCGCTTCGTAGCAGGGTTCGATATTAATAACCGGTAAATTGGGTTTGTTGTTCCATTTTGTGGATGGTGGTCCATAGGTGAGCCAACCGAGGTTTTTTTCTCCGACGCCATGACCGCTTTGATACCCGATGAAACTGAACCATGGCTCGTTACGAAATTCTTTGCCGATCCAGCTATATCCACGGGGGTGCATAGTGGCCAGGCGATGCTGATCTTTATGGAAGACTCTGCGGCCGATGCGCTTCCATTCATCGGCTTTTTCCCCGGTGAATCTGCCATCGCCGCCGAGGAACCAGATAACCTGATGAGCGCCGTAGCGAGCAATCTGGTATTCGGCCAGGATAATTTTCTGATCTTCCGGCAACGAGTAACCAGGATTGATCTCGCCTTTGATAGCCCAGAGTAACACCGGAACCGCTAACATTCCGGAGTCATTAATCGCATCTACATATTTATCCAGTCGCTGGAAATATTTGGGAATGACGGCGATTTTTTCTTTGCCGGTAAATGCCGGATTACCATCGGCATCGGTCTCAGCCGTACGCCACTGCGTAAGCACAAATTGAATCGCTGTGAACTCCTTGTCCGCACGGTCTTTGAGGAACACTTTCCAATCATTGAAATCAGCTAACTGCGGCCCGCACCAGACGGTATCGGCCAACCAGAAGAATGGCACACCGTCCGCATGTTCGAAGTAGCGTCTGTTTTTCGAGAGGCGCAGTTCGCCATGTTGAAAGAATGGAAGATTACCTTTGTATTTTACGCATTCGAAGGATACGGTCTTATTATGCAGACCTTTATTATGCTTATCCGAGCAGGATGTTTTACAGGTCCACCTACCCACTTCATCCGGCGAGAAGCGTACCCGCCAGACCCGGCCGCCGTCCCAGAACGCGAGCATGGTTCTCTTTTTGCCGCTCGGTGAGGTAAATTCCACTTTCACCTTCACGTCTCGCACCGGATCGTCATAGGTTTCCAGGCTGTTAAACGCATACTCAAACCGAGTCCATTGAGCAACCGGCTCTGCCGCCCCAGCCGACAAATTAACGAGAAGAATCAGTGCCAATCCAACGGTAAAAACGAATCGTACAAGAAAACCTTCTTTCATAATTGACTCCATTTTCTACGAGTTTGGAGATATTTTCTCATGCCCGCCAGGGACGTTTCCTTCTGCTGTTCAATGTTTTATCATTCAAAATA
>DAOWIP010000185.1 GCA_030640865.1 Sedimentisphaerales bacterium
ATACGACAGTTCACCCTATATAGGGGTGGACTAATTGCCCCACGCGTTTTTCTTACGCCCTGAAAGAGCCTGCCCTGAGCGCAGCCGAAGGGGCGAAAGAAAGTCCGCCACAGGTGGATAAAAAGCGTGAACGGTAACAAAAATGGCTTTGTTTCGTAAAACAACCTGGCGTCAAAAGTTTTTGACCCCACTATTTCGAGGTGTGGAGGAAGTTTGCCTGCGGCAAACCCGTGAACGGTTACAAATAAAGGAACCAGGAATGAACCAGAAGATTCAATTGTACTACAAGAATGTCTTTACGGAATCGGTGGGCGCAGAGCACGGCATCAGCCCGGACGAACTGGACGAACTCAAAGGCCCAATCGCCGAGTTGACCGGAAAAATGGAGCAGGCCCGTAAAAGAGGGGTGGTTTCCGGTGCCGGTGATACCGATCGCCGGATCGAGTTTGATGACATTCCATACCGTGATTTGCCATATCGTAACGAAATGATGGAAAATGTGCGGGACCTTGCAGGGCGCCTGGCGGGTAAGTACGAGAATCTTGTCGTACTGGGTATCGGCGGTTCGGCTTTGGGTAATATCGCGTTGCAAACCGCCCTGAATTCGCCGATGTATAACCTTCGCTCGGACAGGGGCGGGCCGAGGTTGTTTGTGATGGACAATGTCGATCCCACACAGTTCAGCGAAACAATCGAATATCTCGAACCACAGCTTGACAAAACGTTGTTTAATGTAATCAGTAAGTCGGGTCAGACCGCCGAGACCGCGGCCCAGTTTCTTACAATACTACAACTGCTCAGGGAAAAGGGCCTTGACCTTACAGATCACATCATCGCGACCACCGACACAAAATCAGGAACTATGCGCGGTATCGTCGATCGGCTGGGCCTGACCTCTCTAAAGGTGCCCCAGGGTGTCGGCGGACGTTTTAGTGTATTAAGCGACGTCGGACTCTTCAGCGCGGCGATGTGCGGTATTAAAATCGACGAATTGCTTGCCGGCGCTCGCGATATGGACGAACGTGTCAGGAATACTGACGTAATGAAAAACCCGGCTGCTCTATATGCTGCTATTCAGTACCTGTTCTATCGCAAGGACAAGCGCCTTTCCGTTATGATGCCCTACGGTTATCAATTAAAGGACCTGTGCGACTGGTTCCGCCAGTTGTGGGCCGAGAGTTTAGGCAAGGAAAAAAACCTCGCGGGAGAGCTGGTCAACGTCGGGCCTACACCGATCAAGGCCCTTGGCGCCACCGACCAGCATAGTCAGGTACAGTTGTACCGCGAAGGGCCTAACGACAAGGTGTTCACATTCCTTCAGGTCGAATCGTTCCGGAGTGAGGTCGTTATCGGTGACGCCGGCGACACAAAGGAATTGTCTTATCTTTCACATCGGAAAATGGGCGATCTGATCAATAATGAAAAACTTGCCACTGAGTATGCCCTGTTGGCCTCGCAACGGCCCTGCCTGACCGTATTGTTCCCGGAGATTAACGCCTGTTCCGTTGGTGAGTTTATCTATATGTTCGAGGTAGCCACCAGCTATATGGGAGGTTTGCTGGGCATTGATACTTATAACCAGCCCGCTGTTGAGCTTGGCAAACTTGCCACCTTCGCCCTGATGGGCCACAAAGATCATAGTAAGATGGCGGAGGAAATTGAACCGATGCGCAAACCCGATGAAAAGTTCCTTATATAATAAAAAAATGAGTATATAAATGAAAAAAACAAATCAACATAAAGCGGTAATTTTCGACCTGGACGGCGTATTGGTCGATAGCGGGGAGTTTCACAAGCAATCGTGGTACGATCTGGCTGCCAAAGAAGGGTTCAGCCTGACGGACGAGTTTTTTTACAGCACGTTCGGGATGCAAAATTACCAGATCATCCCGCAGATGCTCGGTACGGATGTTACGCCGGACGAGATTGAACGATTATCTGTCCTGAAGGAGCAGCGTTTCCGCGAGTTGGTTGCCGATAAATTAACTTTGTTGGACGGGGTGCCGGAACTGATTGAGAAGCTGAAGAGTTCCGGCTTTTTATTAGCGGTCGGCTCATCCGCTCCGTGGGTCAACCTCGATTTTATGCTGCGTCAGGTAGAGATTGATAGTTGTTTTGACGTTCTTGTTTGTGGCGATGAAATTACTCACAGCAAGCCGGCGCCCGATACGTTTCTTAAAGCCGCGGAAAAACTATCTGTATCGCCGGATCGTTGCGTGGTGGTCGAAGACGCGGTGCAGGGGGTTGAGGCGGCGATAGCGGCAGGCATGGCAACGGTAGCCGTAACCACCACCCGCTCCCGGCAGGAATTGGATCGGGCCGATATTATTGTGGATAGTATGACCGAGTTAAACGCCGACAGCTTCGAAAAACTGCTGCCCTTATAAGGTACACCCATACACTTTCCAACTTCTTATTTCTACTTCCGCTTCGGCCAGAGTTGTACCAGAATAACTCCTACTTCGTACAGGGCGTACATAGGTATGGAAAGCATTATTTGTGAAATTACGTCGGGCGGTGTTATCACAGCCGAGGCGATTATGATGGCAAAAAGCACATACTTGCGCATCGATTTCAGAGAGTCCAGCCCCACCAGACCGAGTTGGCCCAGCATGAACACTACCAGTGGCATCTGAAACGCCAGGCCAAATACAAGAGTCAGCCATATAACAAAGCTGATATAATGTTTCAGAGTAATCCAGGGTTTGACCATTGAGCTTGACGAGGTCTCATCAGGAGATTCCGAAGATTCAAGAGTTTCAGGAGATTCAGGAGATTGTGGAGTATCGGGAAGGTGTTTATTACTTTTACCTTCGACGTTTATGGATATGTTAGGAATCGGCAGGATTTTCCCCTGCACAAGCAGGAAATCAACGGAAAAACGAAAGATGGATTTTCCTTGTGGCTGATCCTGAATAGTTTCGGCTGTTTCAGCGAGGCTGTTTTGGTCGATTTCTTTTTTTGCGGTGCCTTCTTCGTCCGCAAAACGCTTATAGAAAAAACTGTCCTTCAAGTCGGGTGAAAGCCATTTACTGCCGAAGGTTATGAAAAAATTAAATGATATTGGCGCCACCACTACAACAAAAAACACCCCGCCCACCATAAACAGCACTGCCGAAAAAGGAGCGAAAATATTGACGAATTTTTTTTCGTGGGTATAAAGCCCCGCGGCAATAAAGCCCCAAATCTGATAGAAAGTCCACGGAGCCGAGAGAAAAATACCGCAGATCAGAGACACTTTAACATAAGTAAGAAAATACTCCGGCGGCGCATTAAAATAAAACGACGGTTCATGTCCGGAGGCGGCCAGCGCTATCAACATCGGTTCCGCGACAAAAAGCAGGACATATTTGCCAAGCAAAAGGGATATGCCGAACGCGACAGCGATCCCGATGAGACTTTTAATGATGCGCTCTCGCAATTCCAGCAGATGATCTCCGAAATTCATTCGTGTAGTCTCAAGGGCCTTTTCGCTTTTGGCCAAAT
>DAOWIP010000266.1 GCA_030640865.1 Sedimentisphaerales bacterium
CAAATTACTATTATTAATTGCGACACAGCCTGTACGTTCAGGGCAGGCTCTTTCAGGGCTTTGAAAGTTGTTGTCGCAACTCTTCCGGGGGCTTACGCCCCCGGCTATGCGCTCTTTCGGCCCTTCCGGGCCTAATAAGGGCGAAAGCCCGTGAACGGTTACTAATTATTTTTGGTTGCGGCTTGAGCGTCCCAAGCTTCATTTGACATTCTTGTCAGGGTCGAGTATAATATTTTCCGTTCTGTAGAAACCGTGTTTTCATTTGGTATGAGTATATATGGCCAAGAAAAAGAAAATAATTGATATTTTCAACCAGGTTGATACCAGCGAGATTGACCTCGACGAGGTGGATGTAACGTCCAATGTTGTGGAGCTGCCTGAGGCGGCCTCTGTACGGACAAGGCGTCGCCAGGACGCACGGAGAGGCCAGGGGCAGAAAAAAAACAAACGCGCCAAGACCCAAAACCCATTGAGTGAGCAAGGCGATGAATTCAGCATTCCCAAAATAATAGGTATTCTTCCCCTGCGGAACGTGGTTGTCTTTCCCGGTACGGTTACCCCGTTGGCGGTCGGCCGTCCGCGGAGTCAGCGCTTATTGACCGAATTAGCCAAACGGGAATCCGGTAGTCTCGCAGGCGGGGCCTTGGGCGGCGAAATGCCAGGTGAAACAGACAAGGTAATCGGGGTACTCACCCAAAAAGAGCATGAGACAGACGATCCCGGCTATAATGATCTTTATCGAGTGGGAACGATTGTTACGATTCTCAAAAAGCTCAAGCTGCCGGAAGGTCAGAACTCGCTGGTAGTGCATGGACTCGTACGTTTTCGCGTGGCTGAGTGGTTGAGCCGAGAGCCGTTTCTTAAGGCCCGGATCGAGATTGTGGAGCCACAGGTCAAGCACAGTCGCAATCTGGAAGCATTAGTTACAAATGTGCGAAATATGGCCAACCAGATGGTTGAGCTGTCACCGAATATTCCCGATGAGGTACACGTTATCCTGAATAATATTGAGGAACCGGGCGCCCTGGCGGATTTTCTGGCGGCCAATATCAATATACACGTACCGCAAAAACAGGAGATTCTCGATACGTTCGACGTGAATGAGCGGCTGCGTAAGCTCTCGGTCTCACTGGCCAGTCAAATCGAGTTGTTGGAACTCAGCGCCAAGATTCAAAGCAAAGTCAGCCAGTCCATTGACAAGAGCCAGCGTGAATACTTTCTCCAGGAACAACTCAAGGCAATCCAGAAAGAACTGGGGCAGTTCGACCAGAAAACCGCGGAAATAGAAGAATTAAAGGAGCGGATAAATGGTGCGGGAATGCCGGAAAAGGTCCAGACCGAGGCCCTGCGCGAACTGGACAGGCTAAGCAAGATACCAACAATGAGCCCGGAATTCAGCGTTTCCCGTAATTATATCGAGTGGCTCTGTGAGTTGCCCTGGTCCAAAAGCACCGAAGATAAGCTCAATCTGAACCGGGCACGGCGAATTCTCAACACCGACCATTACGACCTGACGAAAGTCAAAAAACGTGTTCTGGAATTCCTGGCCGTTCGCAAACTCAATCCAACCGGCCGCAGTCCCATATTATGTTTTGTCGGTCCGCCGGGTGTAGGCAAGACCTCACTTGGCCGAAGCATTGCCCGGAGCATGGGACGAAAATTCATTCGTATCTCACTCGGAGGCATTCGTGACGAGGCGGACATCCGAGGCCATCGCCGAACCTATATCGGAGCACTGCCGGGCCGAATCCTGCAGGAATTGCGGAAATGCGGTTCTCATAATCCTGTTTTTATGCTGGACGAACTCGACAAGATCGGCCAGGACTTTCGCGGCGATCCGGCCTCGGCCCTGTTGGAAGTACTCGACCCGGAACAAAACAACACATTTACCGACCACTTTATCGATCAGCCGTTCGATCTGTCGCGGGTTCTGTTTATCGGAACGGCCAATTATATGGGTACTGTCCCGGCCGCCCTGCGCGATCGGCTGGAAGTAATGGAACTGCTCGGCTATACCGCCAATGAGAAACTGTTGATAGCCCAGCGATACCTCGTGCCAAGACAACTCAAAGAAAACGGCCTGAGCGAAAAGATATTGAAAATCAAACAGGACGCTCTCGTTAAACTGATCGAATCCTATACCCGCGAGGCGGGCGTAAGAGAACTGGAGCGTAAGATAGCAGCCATCTGCCGTGCCGTTGCCGCCGAGATAGCCTCGAACAAACGTAAGACCGCCGCCATCTCCGCGGGACGACTGGCCAAATTGCTGGGGCCGGCCACTTATGAATCGGAATTGGCACTGCGAACCAACGTGCCGGGAGTCGCGACGGGACTGGCTTATAC
>DAOWIP010000294.1 GCA_030640865.1 Sedimentisphaerales bacterium
AGGGTTGATGTTATCGACGCGCTGAATATGACAGTTCCAGGCTATTATGCGCACCTGTCTTCGATGAAGAATGGCGAAACGATGAAGATTCCGCAGTATTCACTATAGGGTCGAATTAAAGGGGTCGAATCTCTTTTTTTGAGGTGTCCGGTACTTCACAACTCATTCAATCCTACTTTGTTTGTACCATATCGAGCAGGCTTTTGGCAACCCCGGAAAGTGGCTTGATTATCTCTGCTGCCCCCATTGAGATTGCTTCTTTCGGCATGCCGAAAACCACGCAGCTTCTTTCGTCCTGGGCTACGGTTCGTGCGCCGTTTTGCCGCATTGTCAGTAGTCCTTTAGCTCCGTCGGCTCCCATACCGGTCAGGATGGCGCCCACAGCGTTGGCTCCGGCATACTTTGCTACTGACTGGAACATCACTTCAACACTTGGTTTTTGATGGCAGACAGGCGGCCCGTCTTTGACGGCAACGTAATAGCGTGCTCCTGACCGTCTCAATAGCATGTGTAGGCCGCCAGGTGCGAGCAGTGCTCGGCCGGGTATAACCGGATCGCCGTCGGCGGCTTCTTTGACTTCCATTACGCATAATTCGTTCAATCGGCTTGCGAAGGAGGCCGTGAATTTGACTGGCATGTGCTGAACGATTACTATCCCTGGTGTATTTGCCGGTAGTCTTGTGAGTACTTGTGTTATTGCTTCTACTCCTCCTGTAGAGGCTCCGATAGCGATAATCTTATTGGTTGTTTGCGTCAGGCTTAGTCGTTTGGGCGGTTCTGTGTTTTGTTGGGCGTCGTTTTTTTTCAGACGTGCGCAGGCTGCCGCCTTGATCTTGCGAACCAGTTCGTTTCCCATATCTCCGATTGTATAGGCCGCGCCTGGCTTGCACATAACTTCCACGGCACCGGCATCTAGTGCTTCCAGTGCCACCTGGCCGCCCCTCGGTGTAAGGGAACTGACCACAATCACCGGCAGTGGGTAATGTTTCATCAATTTGCGAAGGAAGGTAATACCGTCCATCCGCGGCATTTCCACGTCAAGTGTCAGAACATCGGGTTTTAGTGATACTATTTTATCACGGGCAATGTATGGGTCCGGCGCGCTGCCTACTACTTCGATCCGGGGGTCGCGTGCCAGGTGTTCGGTAAGTATCTTGCGGACAATCGCTGAATCGTCCACAATCAAAACTTTTATCATTTGTTGTGCCGTTGCTGTAGTTGCCAATTGTCATTCCTTGATATAGGTCGCCGGCTGAGCGAAACGATATTGGTGATTGATTCCGGCCAATGATTCTGAATGACCGATGCAGAAGACGCCTCCCTTGGCCAGACATTTACCAAAACGCCCCACTAGTCTTGCTTGCGTGGGTTTATCGAAATAAATCATAACATTACGACAAAAAATAATATCAAAGGGTCCTTTGAAGGGCCATTCTTTCATCAAATTCAGATAGCGAAAACTGATAATACTTTGTAGTTCCCGACTGGCCTGATAGACTTTTTCTCCTTCGATGTTATTTGGTACGAGAAAACGGCGTTTTTGTTCTCGCGTCAGGGGTTTAACTCGTGACTGATCGTATGTCCCTTGTTTTGCTCTGTCTAATATCTGTGTGGAAACATCGCTGGCCAGAATCTTGACATCCCACTTTTGATAATCCGGAATATTTTCTATTAGCGTAATTGCCAGGCTATACGGTTCTTCTCCGGACGAGCAGCCGGCCGACCAGATTCGGATCTTATGGTCTGATAACCTGGATTTTATTTCAAGCAGTTTTGGTAAAAATGGGTCGATTAAGTACTCAAAATGGCTTTTTTCGCGAAAAAAGCTGGTTAAATTTGTGCTGAGTGAATCGACCAGGGAGTGAAATTCATGCTTTCCGGCATCAGATAGAGCAAAATCTATATATTTCCTGAAAGAATCGTACTTTAATGTCCGCATTCTTTTCGCCAGTCGTGCCCGCACCAGCGGCTCTTTCCCATCGTGCAGATTGATTCCGCAGTGCTTGTAAATGACGTCGCTGATGCGTCGGAAATCCCTTTCCGAGAGTTTGTTGCCGTTCGTATTCTGTAAAGATGTATTCATTTATCTACCAATGTTTTTAATAATTAGTTATGCGTGTGGATACAGGGCGACAAAACAGCAGTATTATTTTCCGGCTGCCAGGCTAATCAGGCCCGGCACGTCCACAATCAGGCTGACGTTGCCGTCCCCCATAATAGCCGCTCCCGATACCCCCTTGATACTACCCAAATAATCGCCGAGACTCTTGATGACAACCTGCTGCTGGCCAAGAAGCGAGTCCACCTGGACACAACAGCGGTTGTCCCCGTCCGTTACCACCACAATAAGCGCCTCACAAGGCTCGGTCAGTTCCGGCTCGATACCAAAAAGCCGATACAGTTTTATAAGCGGCAGCAACTCACCACGAATCATAATCATTTCACCCTTTGCTCCCTGGACAGTTTTCAACTGTTCCGGCTGCGGCCGAATGCTGTGTTCGATGGAAACAGAAGGGATAATATAAGTTTCTTTTCCGACATTAACTATCTGGCCGTCAATCACAGCCAACGTCAAAGGCAACCGGATACTAAAAGTCGAGCCCTTGTCTATAGTCGATTCGATGTCAATACGGCCGCGAAGCGATTCGATGTTCTTACGCACCACATCCATCCCAACACCACGACCGGAAACATCAGTGATTTTTTCTGCAGTTGACAACCCGGCATGAAAAACAAGACGGTAAATTTCACCGTCAGAAAGGTCCTGGCCTTCCTTGACGATATTGTTGGCGATGGCTTTTTCCAGGATTTTTTCCCGGTTTAGTCCTTTGCCGTCATCGCAGATTTCTATAATGATGTTGCCGCCCTGATGAAAGGCCTTTAACTCGACCCTGCCCTGCGGAGGTTTTCCTTTGCCGCTGCGTTCTTCGGGTGTTTCGACGCCATGATCAACGGAGTTTCGGACCATGTGAACGAGAGGGTCGGCAATAGCCTCGACAACATTGCGGTCGAGTTCCGTTTCGGCGCCGGTCATAACAAATTCGATGTCTTTGCCGGCCTTGCGAGAAAGATCGCGGACAAGCCTCGCCATTTTCTGGAAAACACCCTGCACAGGCACCATACGCATAGACATGGACAGTTCCTGCAACTCCCGTGTGATTTTGTCGAGGTGTCGTACATTGCGGGCGAGGCGCTGGTCCTTCTGCACGTGTCCGTCAAGGTCCTGACTGACCATAGACTGAGCGATGACAAGCTCACCAACCATATTAATCAGAGAATCCAGCCGACCGGTAGTAACCTTAACCGTGGTGTCATTGACGATTTTTTTATTCTCGTTAGCTCTCGCTGCCTGAGGTAGTTTCTGGTCATTGAGTGCCTTGTCAACCTGTTCCCCGGTAACGGATGTTTTTTCTACGAGTATCTCCCCGATTTTTTTGTCGGGTGAACCGGTTCGCTGCTCGTGCAGGGCATCGCGAACTTCCGCGGCCGAGGCTGTTCCCTCCTGGACGAGGACTTCGCCCAGTTGGATAGGAGGTGATTGGCCGGAGGTACATTGTTTAATTCGGTCAATCAAAGGTTGCAGTTTTTGATAGGGCTGCACGTGCTGATCGTTTTCAACGGCTTGCTGGAGGGCACCGAACATTTGTTTCATAACGTCGATTGATTCGAAAATCGTATCGACACTGGAGCCGCCGAGGATGATTTTTTCCTTTCGGGCCTCATCAAGCAGGTTTTCGGCGGCATGGGCCAGGGAACCGATTTGTTTAAGATTAAGAAAGCCTGCTACACCTTTGATAGTGTGAAAGGCACGAAAGATGGAATTGATGGTTTCGGGGTCGTCGGGACATTCCTCGATATGCAGCAGGTCGGACTCAGCGGATTCGAGATGCTCGCCGGATTCACTGATGAAATCCATTACAAGCGGCGCATCACTCTCGGCGATTTTCAGTTTTTCCTCCGGTTCCTGCTCCTGCTGCCCAACGTTATCAGGTTTGTCCGGGGCAGTATTGTTAGATGGTTCCGAAGCCGTATTGTTGGAAGTGTCCGGGGCGGGTTGGCCTTGTTGCTCGGAGGGACCGGAAGGAGCGGGGGATTCTTTGTCGATTGAGACGTTGGACAACTGAGCGACTGCCTCTGTCAGCCAGTCCTTGGCGGCAAACAATTTTTCAGCAGGGAACCGGTCGGGTTCGTTTGTTTGGGAGTCTTCCAGCAGGGACTCGGTTTCATGGCAAACGGCCGCGAATTCCTGCAGGCCCATAAGGGATGATTCGCCTTTGAGGTTATGAAGGATGCCTTTTATGACGTTATAATTTTCCACAGAAGGGTCTTTTTCCGCGGTGAGGATGGCCGATTCGAGGTTCTCAAGCACATGCGGCTGCGAAGAAAGAAACTCCCGAAAGATTTCTTCATCAACATTATCGGGCAGAGAGATTTTCGGTCCCTGAGATGATGAACAGGATTCAGGAGAAATATTTTCCGGTGTGGAGTTGTTACTGTTCGAGTTATCGGTAGATTCCAGGCCCAGTTCGGGTGGGAATTTGATATGAGCCGGTTTTTGCCCCTGTGAAAGTTGTTCCATAAGAGATTGCAGGCTGGCGGAGGTTTTATTAATGGTGTTGAGAGCAGCGGCGGCGTCCTCAACTTCACTAAGGATGAGCTTACTTATCAGTTCGGCTGCCTTAACGGAGGCGGTTTGTATCAGTTCCAGGTCCGCGGAGTCAGGGGGAGCAGGAGTATTATCATCGCCTTTCACGTCAGTATTAACGTCCCCGCCACTCGATGACAGGTCAGCGGCAATTTGGGCGATTTGCTCGAAGTGAGTGTGGATACCTGCCAGACCCTGCAGGTCGTCGGAATCGATCATAACAAGCTGCAACGCCGAGGCTTCAATAATTTTCGCCAATTGTTTCATTTTTGTTGTCTCATATTAAAATAAATAAATATACCTATACCCTATACACGTAAAAATGCCCGGAATCCCCTTTAACAAACGTATTTTCTATATCGGAAGGGGAGAACCCCCGCTTTAGCCTGCATTTCTAAAACCACAGTTAAGTAGGGTGCGATGTATCGCACCATTTGTTTTGCAACGGGTACAAGTATCGAGAAAAAATGGTGGCTTCGGAATTGGTTGTAAAAGTTCGCGGTGTTATTACCGATGATAAACACGTATCGCGTAATGAAAAATGACTCCCGGTAATAAGGAGGTGGCATAGCCACTTTTTCTGTTCTGCATGGATGGCAAAATCCGCTCCCGCTGGTCGCTGCCTGAAATGACAGAATTGCGAGACTGGGATAAATTTTAACATGGGAGAAAGCAAATGAACGTAAAATATATCAATCCGTTTTTATCGTCGATACAAAATGTTTTTGATACGATGATCAATGTGCCCTTCCAGTTAGGCAAGCCCAATCTGAAGCAGGATACCGTTCCCTTATATGAGATCAGCGGAATTATAGGTCTTTCCGGAGGGGTAACGGGCTGTGTGGTCGTGAGCCTGTCCAAACATATTGCGCTGCAGATGGTTTCAGCTTTAACCGGTGAGAAGACGACAGAAATAGACGACGACAGTGCCGACGCCATCGGAGAGATTACTAATATGATAGCAGGGAACGCCAAGAAAGATTTTCCCGGCGAGAATACGTCCATATCCATACCCAGCGTGGTTATCGGCAAGCACAGGGTGAACTATCCGAAAGGGGTTCCGATAATATCGATACCATGCGAGACAAACGCGGGCCGATTAACCATCGACATCGCATTGAAAGAGACACCCGTGCCGGCAAGTGTAGGGTAAAGAAGAGTTGTGAGTTGTGAGAAAAGAGAAGAAAGGAAATCGCGTGGCACTCAGGCTCACCCTACAGAAGAGCCCCGCTTGACAGCGGGGGTCTGAGTAGTGCGGCAGGGGGCATAATATGGTCAGATCAGGTTTTATTTTTGTCCTGTTGGTTATCGGGAACAGACTGTTCAAGGTAGTCTTTCACATCCCGCATTCGTTGGCGGGCCTTTTCCAATTCTTCCCCGGCGCTGTCGATGCCGGATTCGCTGTCAATGACATAAGGAGTGATGAAGGCAAGCAGTTCGCTGTTGGACTGAACAGTATTATTATGTTTGAACAACTCGCCCAATAGGGGAATATCGCCAAAGAAGGGAACTTTGGTTTTGATTTCGACCTCTTTCTGGAACAGGATGCCGCTAATCAAAACTGTTTGTCCGTCCGCAAGGATTATATTTGTGGTTGTCGAGAAACTGCTGGTGGCGACTTGGCCGTTGACGAGTTCCGGTTCGACCTGAGAGATGTCGAGAAAGATGGTGGTATCGACAGCATTTTCCGGGGTGATATTAGGTCTTACCCGGAGCGTTAGACCGACCGGTTCATATTCAAACGAATCGATGGTATTTTGTCCCTGGCTGGGAGTCTGAGTGAGGGTTTTGAAGGATATTTTCCGACCCTTGAAGAATTCGGCTTCTTCATTATCCTTGGTCCAGAGGGTGGGCTGATTAAGGATGCGGCCGTTGGTTTTTTTAATCAGGAAATCGACGAGTGCGTTCACCTCCAGGGTACTCGACACAGCAAAAGACGAACCGGGCGATTCACTATAAATCAAATTGGTAATAGCGGTAATGGCATCTTCATTGGCGGTTCCGAGGGCATCTCTATTAGTTGCCAATTGAACGCCCAACGAAGTCAAGTCTTCGTGATTAACCTCGACGATAACGGCCTTGATCATCACCTGTTTGCCTGGTTTATCCAGTTCTTCGATCATGGCTTTAATGCTTTCCTGGTATTCCTTTGGAGAAAGGACGAGGATGGCCTTGCTGCGGTGGACGGGGATAAACCTGATTTTGCCGATGATATTACTGATGGGCATTTCCTCACCGATACGACTGCGAGCCGTTCTGACTGTCCACCAGGGGACAAGCTCACCGGCTGAACCCTGTGCCTGATTTCTGTCCTGGTTCCGATTGCCGTTGTCGGAATCGGCGCCGGCGGCGGTGTAATCCGACAGACCTCGTCGGCGTCGCAGAATAGTGGCACGTGTTCCGGGTTCGTTCAGGATAGCGTTGAGTTGGTCGCACAAATCTTCAGAATCGGCATACTTCAAAGTTACCACCATAGGCAGTTCCGCCGGCTCCTGTTTGTCGAGCTTCAATATCAGTTCTTTAATGACCTCATAGGCCTCTGGAATTTTGCTGATTACGATTATCTTCTTGGTATCCGGTACGGCCTCAAAGGTCAACTGGCCATAAAGAGGACCGACAATCTTTTTTTGTTCTTCGCGTCCTCTGCCAAAGAAGAAATAATCAAATATGTTCCGGCGGCCAGAGGTCTTCTCGCTGAACAGGGTAGTCAGCAATG
>DAOWIP010000580.1 GCA_030640865.1 Sedimentisphaerales bacterium
AGGCGGCAAAGGATGGGCTGATCAGCCCCAGCGATGTGAGAATCAACCTGAAACCCGTAAAGACCAACATAATCCACACCGGTGTGTGGGAAGGTCCGTGCAGATTCAGGGTTACGACCCCCGCAAAAGAAAAAGTTAATGCGGAGGAATCCTTTGCCAAATGGTCGAGAGACATCAAGAAGAGTAAATTACGCCTCAATCAGGAAGATGTGAACATTCTGGAACCGGTCCACATCACATTTTCGGAGAACTTTGTTCTGAAACAGGGAGAATTAAACAAACTGAGGCTGGACGCCCGGAAAACGGACGCTTACTTCATCTACCCTGGCGGGTCTTCAATTGCTGCTTTTGAAATAGGCAGGCGCTTCGATAGACCAATCATATTGCAGGGAGGATTGGGTTGCAGGAACGTGGATATTGCCGCCTATTCGAGAAACAAAGGACAGGAAGTCTTTGTCCCCGCCAACAGCGATGAGTTGATCAGGCTTGTTTCTCTGTTGCGTGCCAGAAAGGTCTTTGCTCGCACCAAAGTCTTGTTTCCGACAGATAGCGGCCTGCCGGCGGTATGCTCTGTAGGAAGCATCAGCGATCTTAAAGGTCTTGAGGAAAAACTCGGAATTGCTGTTGAGAGGATTTCATACAAAGAGCTTACCGAGGAAATGAACAGCACGATAAAGAGCAAGCTGGAAACGGAAAAAGCTGAACAACTTGCGGATGAATTGCTCCGCAGTGCCAACAAGTCCTACCTCGACAGGAAGTATGTTGTTAAGAGCATGCAGTTTTATCGAACCGTGAAGAACCTGATGAACAGATATGGTTGTAATGCCTTCACGATAGAGTGCTTCGAGCTATGCTCGAGCAAGCTCGCGGACAAATGGACGATTACCCCCTGCCTGATTCACTCCCTTCTGAGAGATGAGATGTGCGCGTCCTCATGTGAAGGGGACTTAGGCTCTCTGCTGGCAATGCGGATGCTGATGTCGGTGTCGAAGAAATCCTGTCATCAGGGGAACTCGGATCCGAGGCCCAACGACACCTTTCGGATTAACCACAGTGTACCCAGTATGAAAATGAATGGTTATGACAAGCCGGACGTACCCTATCAGTTGGGACGGTTCACCGAATCAGGGTGGGGGACCAAGGTGGTAGTCGATTTTATGAACAACAGAGAAAGGAAAGTAACTGTTGCCAGGGTCGATCCATCTGCCACGAAGTTGCTCGTGCTCAGCGGTAAGCTTGTTGGAGCCAACGGTTGGGATAATGACAAGCTGGGATGTTCTGTCGAAGCTCTCATCAAGCCGCCAAATGGCCGAGCCGATGAGTTTCTGAAGAAACGACTTGACTACGGAAATCATCTTCAATGGGTTTATGGCGACTACACCGAGCAAATGAAACAGCTTGGCGAGATGCTGAATTTGCAGGTTGAGGTAATCAGCTAAAGTCTCACCGGGCTTATGCAAAATGAAGGTTGTGATTCAGATTAAATTTCGCGGAGTTTTATACACATCGCGTATGGGAATTCCCACGAGCGAAACCATAACATTTTGTCGCATGGTTACTTACCCGCGAACTAACGGGAAAATTCAATCGTGAGCACTATAAAAATCTGAACTCACATAGAAGGAAAACAACAGATGCCCTGGAAATTTACACTGAAGACTATTGATGATTTAATCTCGTTGGCCCGTGACCTGCAAGTAGATATCGAAGCGCAGGAAGATGTATCCTGCCTGGCTGAACCGGTACAAGTGGGTAATTATCTGATCCCCAATTCGTTATCTATCCATCCTATGGAAGGTTGCGACGGTGACAGCAGTGGCCATCCCGGCAAATTGACGGTCAGGCGCTATGAACGTTTCGCCGGCGGCGGGGCCGGTCTTTTATGGTTCGAGGCTACCGCCGTGGTCCCGGAAGGACGGGCCAACCCCCGGCAGCTTTGGCTGCACGAGGGCACTAAGGATTCGTTCGCCGCCCTGGTGAAGCGCATCCGCCAGTCAGCCACCGACAGTTGCGGTACTGAACACAGGCCTGTATTGATTGCCCAGTTGACCCATTCCGGCCGATACTCCAAACCCACCTGGAAGCCCGAACCTATAATCCCTCAACATGATCCCTATCGCGATATTATGGCCCCACAGGTAAAACCGGATAAAACAGCCCCCAAAAAGATACCCGCCAACCAACCCACCGTTACAGATGAATACCTTGACCAACTACAAAATGCCTATGTAACGGCCGCCCGCATGGCGTTCGAGGTCGGCTTTGACGGGGTCGATATTAAATCGTGTCACGGCTATCTCGTGAACGAGCTTTTCGCATGTCATAACCGGCCCGGTAAATACGGTGGGAGCTTCGAAAACCGAACACGGTTTCTGCTCGAGGTTATAGATAAAATTCGCGCTGAATTAGGCGAGGACAAACTTATTACAACCAGAATGGGTATCTATGACGCCATACCCTACCCTTACGGCTGGGGCGTTGATAAAGACGAGTACACCAAATGGGATTTGAGCGAACCGAAAAAACTGTTCGCACTATTAGAGCAGCGTAGTGTAAAACTCGCTAATATTACCATCGCCAATCCTTATTACAATCCCCATTGCAATCGGCCATTCAATCTACCTATCATCGGCGGTTATGAAGAACCGGAACATCCCCTTGTGGGCGTGGCGAGGCTGGTCGGTCTCACCGCGGAATTACAAAAACAGTTTCCCAGGGTTGCCCTGGTGGGGTCAGGGTATAGCTGGCTTCAGACTATGATGGCCAATGTTGCCGCTGCCAACAAGGCAAAGGGCAAGGTTACGCTGACTGGGGTTGGCCGTATGGCCTTTGCCTATCCGGATTTTGCCCGTGATATTATCCAAAAGGGGAAACTCGATCCCCAAAAGGTCTGCATAGGCTGTAGCGCCTGCACGCAAATCATGCGTGACGCCGGCACAGCCGGTTGTGTTATGCGTGATAATAAAGTCTATGGTCCAATATTTCAGCGTGGACGCATGAGCGACAAGGATAATCTCCAGAGATTGGCCCAGTTGTGCCTGCAATGCCAAGAGCCAACCTGCCAACTCGCCTGCCCAGCAGGAATTGACATCCCGAAATTCATTAAACAATTTCTCGATGACGACGAAAAAGGCGCCTACGAGACTATCCGAAAAGCCAACATTCTGCCCGAGGTCTGTGCCTGGCTTTGTCCGGTTGAGCAGCAGTGCCAGGGTAGCTGCCTGCAAAAGTATATCGGTGACGGACCGATACCTATTGCCGCTATTCAAGGGTACCTTTCCGAAAAAGCCAATCAGAAGGGCTGGTCCAAACTGAGCATACCGGAAAAGTCCACCGGCAAGAAGGTGTCTGTGATAGGCGCAGGGCCGGCAGGTCTGGCCTGCGCGGCGGTGCTATTAGAAAGTGGGCATACTGTTACAATCTATGACAAAGCAAAGGAATTCGGTGGTATGATCTGCTCGGTGATCCCCCCGGAAAGACAAAGTAACTCCCTGGCCCACGAAATCACCCCGATATTCGAGCAAGTACCGAAAGACCGGATGATATTATGCTTAAACAGTGAACTAAACTTCAATTTCACCCTTGATACCATTATGAATGAGGGATTCGATGCCGCCTTTATCGGTCTGGGGTTAGCCGAGCCTGCCCTGAGTTCAAACGAGAACATCGAGGGGCTTTGGAACGCCCTGGACTTCCTGGCCGCAGCCAAACACAATGACAAGCTCGACCTTACTGGAAAAACCGTGGCTGTTATCGGTGGTGGAAATACCGCGATGGACGCCGCGGTTACCGCCCGGCAATTGGGCGCCCGTGATGTTCTGCTGATCTATCGGCGCTCTTTTTACGAGATGCCCACATGGAAAGCCGAAAGGGACCGCGCCCTGGACGAAGGCGTTCATTTCCTTATCTTAACACAACAGTTGCGTTATAACTCTGAAAACGGTAAAGTCAAGAGTATTACAGTGTGTCCAACCCACCTTGGTGACTTAGACGCCTCCGGCCGTCGCCGCCCCGAACCGATTAAGACAAGCTCCTATAATATAGAAGTGGACATTGTGGTTGAGTCAATCGGCCAGCAATCGCCGGAAAACCTGGGCAAGATACTACCGGGTGTGGAAATAGCTGACGGGTTGATTAAAACCCGCAACGGATTCCTCCAGACCAGCCGAGAAAAAGTCTTTGCCGGCGGTGATCTGGTCCGAGGAGCCTCGACTGTGGTTGCCGCAGTCGCAGACGGTATGAAGGCGGCACGGGAAATTGATAACTTCCTTAGCGCAAGATAAAGTATTTTAAAAAATAATTTTACGCAAAGACACAAAGAGAGGAATCCTATATGGCGGAAAAACCTGTAGCAATCATAACCGGCGGCAGTCGGGGTATCGGCAAAGGGATCGCCCTGAAATTGGCCGAACTGGGATATAATATTGTTATCAATTATGCCTCTAATAAAGAAGCCGCCGAAGAAACAAAACAACAAATACCCTCTCTCAGTGTAGAATGCGCGACGCAGCAAGCCGACATAAGCAGCAACAGGGACAGACAGTCGATTAAGGAACTGACGAGGGATACTTTCGGCCGCTGTGATCTGCTGGTCAATAACGCTGGTGTGGCGCCGTTGGCACGAGCGGATATTCTGGAGGCCACCGAGGAAAGTTTCGAGAGGGTATTGAACATCAACCTTAAAGGGCCGTACTTTTTAACCCAGTCCATCGCTAACTGGATGATTGAGCAGAAAAAGCGGTTTCCCGATCGAGCCTTCCGGATAATAAATATCAGCTCGATCTCGGCCTATACCAGTTCGCCTTCCCGTGGTGAATACTGTGTCAGCAAGGCAGGCATCAGTATGATGACGGCCCTGTATGCCGACCGCCTGGCTGAGTACGGTATCGTGGTATTCGAGGTCCGTCCCGGGATCATCGCTACCGACATGACCAGCACTGTTAAAGAAAAATATGACAAGTTGATCGCCGAGGGCCTGACACCCATCAAACGCTGGGGCGAACCGGAAGACGTCGGTAAGGCAGTGGCCGCTATCGCAGAAGGACGACTCGATTTCTGCACTGGCCAAATAATCAATGTTGACGGCGGGTTCCATTTGAAAAGGTTGTAGATGAAAGATGCAAACCGCAAAGGTGAAAAACCAAAGCGTTACGATACACAATTATAATACCGTAATTGTCGGCGCGGGCGCGGCTGGAATGAACTGCGCCAAGAAACTTTATGAGTTAATGGTGCAAAAACGGATAGCCGATGCTCAAAACCGTATTGCCGTGGTGACCGCGGGGCTTTCCCTTGGGGCCTCACGGATGAGCGGCTCGGACAAGCAGACCTATTATAAAATGGGTACGAGTCCCGAAACCGCCGACAGCGCCGAGCACTTCGCCCAAAGCCTTACAGCAGGAGGCTGCTGCCACGGGGACCTTGCTCTGATCGAAGCTATTGGTTCCTTGCGCGGTTTCTATAATCTTATTGAAGCGGGTGTGCCATTTCCTCACAATTCCCTTGGTAGTTATATAGGCTATAAAACCGACCACGACCCATACGAACGAGCCACTTCCGCAGGGCCGAAGACCAGTAAATTCATGAGCGAATGCCTGCAAAAGCTCGTTGAGCGTTACGGTATCGCCATCTTCGACGAACACGAGGCCCTGCAACTGGCTACCGCTACTACCGGCAAGACTAACTCAAAACGTATCGTTGCCTTGATAACAATAGACAAGAAAAATCTCACCGACAACGACTATGCCCTTAATGTCTTTCACTGTGAGAATCTGGTTCTGGCGTCCGGCGGGCCTGGTGAAATGTATAAAACCACGGTCTATCCCAGGGGACAGACAGGCATGCACGGCCTTGCCCTCCGAGCCGGGCTGGCGGCGGAAAACCTGACCGAGTCCCAGTTCGGCCTGGCCAGTATAAAGTTCCGCTGGAATGTCTCAGGTACCTACATGCAGGCCGTTCCCCGAATCTTCAGCACAAACTCCGACGGTAGCGACGAGCGGGAATTCCTGACGGACTTTTTTCCATCAATGAGCAAAGTGGCGACCGACATTTTCCTGAAGGGCTACCAGTGGCCGTTCGACCCACAGCGGATCGAAGACCTGCAATCGTCATTGGTTGACATCCTGGTCTTTAATGAAACCCAAAAAGGCCGCCGCGTGTTCATGGACTTCC
>DAOWIP010000335.1 GCA_030640865.1 Sedimentisphaerales bacterium
GTACCCTGGCTGTGGTTTCTGACCCGGGTGGCGGACTGTCGTATTTTTCAGAAAATAACTATTCCCGATATTATCAAGGAAGTTTTCCGCGAACGCGGATTTACCGATTTTGACGACAAGCTATCAGGCAGTTACAGAGAATGGGAGTATTGTGTCCAGTACCGCGAGACCGATTTCAATTTTGTCAGCCGACTGATGGAGCAGGAAGGGATATACTACTACTTCAGGCATGAAAACGGGAAACATACACTGGTACTGGCCGACTCCATCGGCGCCCATGAGCCTTTTCCAGACTATGAGGAGATACGATACCAACCATCCGGAGGCGCGATCAGCAAAGGTGAATATATTTCGGACTGGGCCGTTGAAAAAGAGGTTCAGCCGAGTCAGTACGCACTGAATGATTTCGACTTCAAGAATCCCAAGGTGGATTTGCGTGCGGTCTCGAAGATGGAGTGTGAACTTACTGAAGCGAATTATGAAGTATATGATTATCCCGGTGAATATTCGGTGACGCAAGACGGTGAGAACTATGCCCGAACACGAATTGAGGAGTTGCATACGCAATATGAAGTAGTCAGCGGCAACTCCGACGCCCGTGGTATGTGCACGGGATTTACCTTCAAGCTGACCGGATACCGTCTTGAAGCCCAGTGTCGTGAATACCTTATAACCTCGGCAACATATCAATTAGATAGCGGTGGTTACGAGGCCGGCAGAGTCGGAGAAGGCGGGCCTGTTTATTCCTGCGGATTTACCGCAATCGACGCCCAGCAGCCGTTCCGATCGTCGCGGAACACCTCCAAGCCAAGTATTTCGGGGCCGCAGACGGCAGAGGTAGTGGGGCCGAAGGGTGAGGAGATACACACAGACGAATACGGACGGGTTAAAGTACAGTTTCACTGGGACCGCCAGGGAATGAAAGACGAGAACAGTTCATGCTGGATCAGGGTGTCCCAGAGTTGGGCGGGGAAAAACTGGGGAGCAATGATTATTCCGCGCATCGGCCAGGAAGTTATCGTGGAGTTTCTGGAAGGCGATCCGGACCGCCCGATTATCACCGGAGTGGTATATAACGCAGATAATATGCCGCCTTACCCACTGCCCGCCAACAAGACGATGTCCACCTTGAAATCCAACTCCAGCAAAGAAGGCCAGGGATTTAATGAGATTCGTTTCGAGGACAAGAAAGACGAAGAGCAGATTTTTGTCTTCGCCCAGAAAAATCAGGACGTCCGCGTACAAAACGACAGCTTCGAGTGGGTCGGTAATGATCGCCATCTGATCGTGGAAAAGGACAAATTCGAGCACGTTAAGAACAACCGACACGAAATTGTGGAGACCGACCACAAGGAAGAGATACGAGGCAATCGACATCTCAAGGTGAATGGCAATGAATCCAAAAAAGTGGACGGTAAACTAAGCCTGATAGTCGGCGCGGATGTGGCAGAGGAGTTTGACGCCAATCATTCCGAAGTAACTACAGGCGACTATTATCTCAAGGCAAAAAATATCGTGATCGAGGCGGAGACAAATATCACCCTGAATGTCGGCAACTCGTATATCTCCATCGAAAAAGGCCCGCCCGGCACGATCGAAATGAAAAGTGGTGGGGTCGTTAAAATCGAGGCGCAGACTAATGCGGAAGTTAAAGGAACCGCGGGCCTGAAACTTGAATCTCCGGCCACTACGGATCTAAAAGGCACTAAAACCACCGTGAGCGGCGACGCCATGTGCGAAGTCAAAGGCGGAATCGTTAAGATAAACTGAGAAAGAGGAGATAACCGATGGGCAAAAAAAGCGGTAAAGCATGCACAGCAGATGAGCCGGAGGCCCCGGAAGAGGCGTTAGAGGCTGATGTAGCCGATCCGGGCCAGATGGAAGAGATTAAAGCCGATCAGGAAAAGGGGCAGACCGGCAAATATGGTTCGACGAAAGTGGAAAAGCTAAATGCCGCCGCCGAAGAAACCACGGAAGAAGAAACTCACTGGATAGCTCTCTTATTAACTGACACCGAGGGCAACCCAATGCCCAACGAGCCATATCAACTGAGGCTGCCGGATGGACGTATTGTCAAAGGCCGTCTCGATAATGAGGGCAAGGCCCGGCATGACGGTATTCAAGAAGGTAATTGCGAAGTGTGCTATCCTAATATTGATGAGAATGACTGGCAATCGGTTTAGGAGTGGCATGGCCACTTTTTCTGTTAGACATGGATGGCAAAATCCGCTCCCGCTGGTCGCTATCTGAAATGACAAAATAGCGAAACTGGGATAAATTTTAACATAGGAGAAATAATTATGAAAAGACATGTATTATGGGAATTGTTACTTGTGGGAATTATTCTCATGCCACGGATTTCGTCGGCCATGGTATTTCCGGGAGCAGACTGGAAGGAGAGTAAGCCTGAAGCACAGGGTATTGATACCGCTAAGTTTGATACCGCAATCAATTATCTGGGCGATCAACTGGCCAAACGTGGGGGAATCAGCGAGATGGTGATCATTCGCAACGGTTATATGATTCACAAAGGGAGCAATATAGATAGAAAACATTGCGTCTGGTCCTCTACGAAATCGTTTGCCAGTACGGTATTGGGACACCTTATTGACAAGGAAAAGTGCAGTCTTGACACACTGGCGAAGGACCATGTCTCATTACTGCGAGAGAAATACCCGGAAGTTACACTTCGTCATTTTGTCATTATGACTTCCGGATATGATGCTGTGAATCCAAAGAACAAGGGATATGGAGATGATCCCGACGATGGAAGTCGCACGCCGTTAGTACCGACTGATCCGGCATTTGCGCCGGGGGCGAAGTTTTCATATTTTGACGATGCCATGTCTATGTTCGGCTATGTATTAACAAAGATTGCCGGTACCGATTTAGAGAGTTATTTCCGAAAGCATATAGCCCGGCCGATTGGCATGAAGGATTCAAGCTGGGAATGGCGTGATAATTATGACAATACCGATAGAACCTTGTCAAA
>DAOWIP010000229.1 GCA_030640865.1 Sedimentisphaerales bacterium
AAATAATTGTTACTCCGTTACTCAGGGCGTTGCCCTGGGTGCGCGACAAGACCATTTTGCCCCTTCGGCCCTTCGGCTGTGCTCAGGGCAGGGGTCCACGATGACGGAAAAGCCGTGGATGCCTGCCCCCTGCCTTCGCAGGGGCATGCTTTCGCAGGCATGACAAGTCGTGTTCGGTCAGTTTGAGTAACTTAGTATATGGATTATTTCCAAGCATTACCATTTTTATTTCGTAATCAGGGCTTGTCCGGCTTACTCACGTTCACTGACGGACTCGACCACCTGGACAAATCGCGTTTGCTGATGCTGGAGATCGAATTGGCAAATGAAATCCCGGTCCGGCTTAACGGCAATTTTGCCTGCCTGATACTGCCGGAAAAGCGACTCCAAAACTCCGGCAATCGCCTCGACATTGTCGGGTTCAGCAACAAAGCCCGTACCGGCCCGCAAAACAAGATCGCGGGCCTCGCCCGGAGGCAGTAGTGCCAAAACAGGCTTTTGCGTACCGAGATAAGTATATAGCTTGCACGGCACACACCAGTGATAATCCATCCCGACAATTCCGTATAAGTTGACTACCAATAAATCAGCCTGCTCAACGAACTCCTGGGCCTGCACCGGCGACTGGGGACCATGCTGTCTTACATTCGCCGAAAGATTCATTTGTCGGGTTAGAAGATCAATTTCATTATATTTTCGGCCGACAAAAACCAGGCGTACCCGCTCACGAAATTCCGCGTCCCGCTCCGCCAACTGTGCCATCGCCCGGAGCAAATGGATCGGAGACATCCAGTCCAGCCGCAGCTTCTCACTAAAGTTGGCCCTTAGTAATATCCGTCTTGCCCATCGACTCAATCCCCGTATGGTTCGCCAACCGAACGATTCTGTCGTAACATCAATGCCGCGTACCTGGCCAACATAAGCGATAGTAAAGTTCTTTTTACAGAGTTGACTGCGGCCCTGTCGCTCTATATTACTATGCGACTGTTTTTCCTCAAGAAGTGATTTATCAAAACTGTGTGGGATATTAACGATTTTTTCCGCCACATCAGCCGGGTAATTGTCCTGTAGAATCTTTTTGTGCGACTGCGTAACGGTAACAATCACGTCTGCGCCGGAAAGGCATCGAGCCTCCCATTCTTGTGCCAGCCGACGTCGCCGGGCACTTCGATAGGGCCAGTACATACCGCTGTGCCACGCGTCGCGCATCTCCACAATCAAAGGAAGCCCACAAATATCAGCCACCTCATGGGCGACGGCCAAAAGCGAAAAAGGCGGACTGGTAACATAAATCAGGTCGGGTTTATGACGTTGAACCAGACTGTGGCACGCCTGAAACAGACCCCGCGAACATTTTGGATCGGGATCCGGCCCCGGTAGCGGCCTCCGCCACGGCCAGGATGGCAGCATCCGTTCAGAACGTAACTCCGCCGGCAGCTCACCCCTGCCGCCGACTCGACAGACCCAGGGTTCCGATGCGCCTTTCGACATGTCTTTCGATGGTTTTTTCAGACAGGCCTTTTCGCCAACAGTAGCTACAATAACCTGATGTCCGGATTGCGACAAGGCATCGACAAATCGACCGGCGCGGATACCGGCGGCACTAAAAGACGGCATATAATACCGAGTCAGATACAAAACTGTCTTTTTTGGTCCGGTTTCAGGAACCATAATTTTCTTCCACATAAATGCCGCAAAGGCACAAATTGTAACCATTCACGGGCATTATATACTACGAGCCAAAATAAAAAAAGCCCCCGGCTTATACCGGAGGCCTTGTTATTTGTGATTAAACCTCACATGCTTATGCTTCGCAAAAACATGCCACCCCCATTATGTTTTTGCAACAAATACCAAATTAAAACGTTTTCGGCCCTCGCTGCGGCTGGCCGCCCTGTTGGCCACCTGGCGGCATACCACCCATCATTCCGCCCATCATCATCTTGACTGTATTGGCCGCGTTCTGAATAAGGCTGTGCGGTACGAATATTTCCATATTGGCACCGTCGTCGGCCAAAATATAACAGACGCCCACGGAGCCTTTAATCTGGCTGAACATCGTACCCATCATGCTCATCATACCCATCATAGGATTTGGCTGCTGGTTGTCCTGTGTTTTCATCTGCGCCTGGGCCTGGGCCTGCGCCTGCATCATCGACACAGCCAACTGGACATAGTTACCAACATTGATAAACGCATAGGCATTGGCCTGGCGGGGCAGTTCACCGGCGACCTCTGTGATGTCCGCATTATTACTCAGTGTCGAACCGCTTTTCACCAAGGCTGCTCCCTCGCTCAAAAGGGCCGGGTTCATCGCGGAGATCATCTTGTTACTGCCGGATTTGCAGAGATACCATTTCATAGTGGCGCCCGGGCCCCACATCGGATTGGAACTAAAGGCCTGCATGGCCTCCGGAGGCAGGGGAAGTTTTGACAAATCAATCGAGACCTCATCATAACTGAGGCCGCCCGCTTCGCCGGCGTTGCTCTTATAGGTTATCGGCAGTGTGAGTCCGGACTTGTTGAAGATGTCAGTCAACAGCGGACACACTTGGGCCACCAAGTCTGTGATTTCGCCTGTATCTCCCTGATAGGAATCAATTGCTATCATATTGGGCATAGCGCCGCTGGTGGGAGCTGCCGTATTAGACAGATAACCGCCTTCCGCGCCGGAGCTGCAGAGTGAATATAAG
>DAOWIP010000255.1 GCA_030640865.1 Sedimentisphaerales bacterium
ATGCGTTCTTTCGGCCCTTCGGGCCTAATAAGGAAAAGAAACCGTGAACGATTACATTTTTTATTGAATTTAAGGGAAGTTTTGTTACTATCGATTCCGGATGGGTTGATGGAAGAAAAAGAGCAAAAACAGACGCTGTCGCCAAAAGTTCTTTGCCCCTTTTATTTTGGAGCGTGGGGGGGGCTTCCGCGTGGGTAAATCGCTGGTTTTTGCGACGTTTTTCGGACTTTTGGCGGTTGTATCAAAATATTAACCCTTTAGGTAAAAGGTGGTTGTGTGAGTGTAGTAGCAGTAATTCCCGCCCGATACGCGTCAACTCGATTTCCGGGGAAACTTCTCGCAAAACAGACCGGCAAATACCTCATCCAGCACGTCTATGAACAGGTATGCCGGGCAAGTCTGATTGATAGTGTACTTATAGCCACAGATGATGAGCGGATCGGGACTGCATGCGATGAATTCGGCGCGAAATGGCGGATGACGCGAACCGATCATCAAAGCGGTACGGACCGGATCGCGGAAGTAGCGGCGGAACTGGACGCGGACATTATTGTGAATGTGCAAGGCGATGAGCCGGAAATCGAGCCGGGCAATATCGATTGCTTAATAAAATTACTCCAAAGAGACGAAAAGGCGGACATAGCGACGCCGGCGGCGGTGTTCGGGCCGGATGAAGATGTTGATAATCCCAACGTGGTTAAAGTAATAACAAATCGGCAGGGCCATGCATTGTATTTTTCACGCTGGGCGATTCCATACAAAAGAGATAAAGAAAGTGAACGCCCCGTCTATAAAAAACATATAGGGATTTACGCATATCGCAAGGAAGTTCTATTAATGTTGAGCAAGCTGGAGACATCGCCGATGGAGTCGGCAGAGAAACTGGAACAGTTGCGTGCGCTGGAAAACGGGATGACTATAGCGGTGGCTGAAGTGGAACACAGCGCAGTGGGAATCGATACGCCGGAGCAGTATGAGGAGTTTGTAAGACGGATTGAATCAATGTAAAATGTAAAATAAACAATGATAAATTGAAAAAGAAGGCAAAAGGAAAGAGATAAGGTATTATCACGCAAAGAAAGGATAAGGTTTCGCTTCGCGAAGCTATTAATTGCAGGCGAGACGCCTGCGGTACAGAAAAAGAAGACAGAAAAACGCGTGGGGTCTTACGCCACGCGATTGCTTTATTTGCGAAGATGAAAGGGGCGCCTTAATGAGCGTTATTAAAGCACATGGACTAAGGAAAGAATACGGAACATTGATAGCTGTCAATGATGTTGAATTTGCAATTGAACCGGGGCAGGTGGTTGGCTTGATCGGTCCTAACGGGGCGGGTAAGACAACGCTGCTACGTATGCTGGCGACGTTGCTGGTGCCGACTCGCGGAACCGCTGAGATATTGGGATATGATCTGTTGAAGGATTATATGGAGATACGGAAACGTATAGGTTTTCTGCCTGATTTTTTCAATCTATATAACGATCTGACCCTGGAGGAGTGTCTCGAGTTTTTCGCACAATCCTACAACGTGCCGAACAATGTAATCGAAGAAAAAATCAATGCCGTATTGAAATATGTTGATCTGGAAGATAAACGCACCAGCCTTATTCGCAACTTGTCGCGAGGAATGGTACAGCGTATGGGGATGGCGACGCTGCTGGTGCGAGAGCCGGAAGTTTTTCTTCTGGACGAGCCGGCGTCAGGGCTGGACCCGAAGGCACGGGTAGAATTGCGTGAGATATTGAAAAGACTCAGCGACGAAGGCAAGGCCATCTTTATCTCATCACATATTTTAACGGAATTGTCCGGTTTTTGTTCCCACATAGCCATTATGAACAAGGGGCAGATTGTCGAATATGGCGAGGTGGAGGCCATTCGGCAGCGAGTGGCAGGTCGGAAGAAAATTACCATTGAGGTTTTGGATGACTGTTGCCAGGCTGTCGATACAGTCAGAGCAATACCCGAAATCGAGGTGATGGCGGTCCAGGAGGCGACCATCGAGGTGGAGTTAAACGGTGGGCCGGAAGATATGGCTGCTATGAACACCCGGCTTGTGCAAAATGGGATAAAAGTGGTATCGCTTTACGAAGAAAAAGATGGATATAGAGGATTTATTTATGGAGATTTCAGGAAAGTAGGCGCCAGCGTCTATTTTGTTCAACCCCTACGGGGTTGTAACTCTTTTGTGAACTTTACCACGGGTTTCGGCCTGTGGCCTTCACCCGCGGCTATTATTGTTATGACCCCTACGGGGTCTGGTAAGGAAAAATTGCGTGAACACTTATAAAATATTCAGCAATCCCCTGATTCAACGTTATCGATATAGTGTAATGCGTCCGCGACAGTTGTGGATATACGCGACCATATACGCCATAATCATATTTTTACTTTTAATGTTGAATTCGGCAGCCGGGAACACGGCTAAAGATATATACATTCAATTTCTGCTGTTCCAGGCACTGATACTTTTTATCTGGGCGGTCTATAATTCAGGCTCGGCAATCGGAGAGGAGATCACCAACAAGTCGTACGATTTTTTCCGAATGCTGCCGCTTACCGCCCATCAGAAGATAAGTGGAATAATTATCGGGAAAAACCTGATCAACGGTTTGTTTGCTGCGATTAATTTTATTCTTCTTTTGCTTTTTGGGATGGCTGGAAAAGTAAGATTCAGCCTCTTATATCAGACTATTCTTGTTTTAATAGCGGGGACATTAGCGATAAATCTGGCCTCATTACTATTTTCGCTTAATGTTAAAAAGCGAAACAGTAATTCGCGGGTAGCCATTATTCTTCTGGTGATAATAACAGCTCCTTTTTTAATTGGCGCAACAGCCGCTTTATGCGATGAGGAAATATCGGAGAGTACAGCAGTCCGGTTTTATCAGACTCGTATCCCTGTTTTGCTCTTTATCACCCTGATATTCCTTTATCTGAGCGGATGGGCGTATCAAGGTATTTTACGCCGATTTACCAAAGAGAAGGAGCCGCTTTTCAGCGGCAAGGGAGCGATACTGTTTGCGGTGGGCAGCGAACTGATTTTACTGGGGTTGTACTTTGCTTACCTTACAGGCCGAGGACGCTATACTATGACGTATTTGTCTTTTTGGGCAATATCGCTGTTAGTTATTCTGTGGGTGGCTGGGGGAGCGAGCCGGACGTTCGATAAATATGGGGATGTCCCAATCATAGTTGGAGGTTTGATGGCTACTCCATCTGTTCATAGTTTACGCTACCTGTTCATGTTTGGCAATGCCTGACTCTTGGGATAGTTCATTCAATTTAGTTTCGAGAATCCACAGGTGCTGATAGCC
>DAOWIP010000556.1 GCA_030640865.1 Sedimentisphaerales bacterium
AACAGGTGGCGAGTTTTTCTTTTAAAGTGGGAGGCACACTCCGTGTGGCGACGGATGGCAACTTTTTATTACTCGTCATTGGGATTTCGTCATTGATTCGTCATTCTGGTTTCTTAATTCGTCATTGTTTTGTAGGGTGGGGCTTTGACCCACGCGTTTATTGGTTAAGTAAATGCTATTTACAATCCATCGTTATATTTTTCGTGATCTCGTAAAAATATTCCTTCTGACCACGGCAATCTTAAGTCTGGTATTGGGTTTGGGGGTGATGTTACAGCCGTTGCGTCAGTTCAGTGTCGATCCGGTACGGGTGCCGGAACTGCTGTTCTGTACACTGCCTGTAACTATGACTATGGTCTTGCCGATCGCGGCTCTGTTGGCGGCAACCCTGATCTATGGACGGTTGGCCGTTGACAATGAGGTCAATGCCTGCCGTAGTAGCGGGATTAGTTTATTGACCCTGATTTATCCTGCTCTTACCTTGGCTCTGTTGGTGGGTATGGCGACACTGTTACTGTCATTCCATGTAATCCCGAATTTTGTGGCTCGCTCGGAGTCTATCATCAAAAGCGACGCAGAGGCGATCATCTATCGTAACATCGAGAAAAAGGGAAACCTTGGGAAAATGTTTCCGAATTATCTGATTCACGCTGATTATGCCGATCCTGAAAACCATCGTTTGTTTGGCGTCGCCATATTGTACCTTGGCGATCAGGGTGTCGAGTTGACCATTACGGCTCGGCAGGTCAATATTGAACTCCAGGAGAGCGACGGCTCCAGTCAGATTATGTTGACTTTACATGACATGATGATGACTGACATTGAGAACAACACTGGCGCCGGAAAGAAGGTGCCTTTTTCCATGCCGGTGCCCCGCTTATTGCGTGACGACATCAAATTTAAAAAGCTCGACCAGATCAAGGCGATTCAGGAGAATATGATGTTATTTTCTCCGATACGTGATCTGATGGAAAGTATTCGTCGTCGGTATCAGGCCGAGTTGTTCTTTGAATGGTGTGACGGGCAACTGGCGCAAAAGAAATGGTGCGATTGGAAAAAGGGAGAGTATCATTATCTTGATTTAAGCCAGCCTGACCATTATCTGCGAATTTACGCACACGGTTGCGCAATCAGACCTGCGGACACTCCATCCGCCAACCTGATTGGTGTCGGTGCCGAACCTGTCGAGGTGGCTTGGTTTCGGAATTCGGCGGATCGGCCGGACAGAATTTATCGGTCCCAAAAAACCCGCCTGACTCTCACCACACTCGCGGCGCAACCGGTCGGGCGGCTGGTGCTCGAAGATGTGCAGTGGAACTATACCGATGACGAGCATCCGTTCAACCTGGCAAATTATGATTTTACCGAAATCGCTTTGGACGACAAAATCGTCCGTGCCGCCGGGAGTCTTTCTTTGTCCGGGGATGTTTTACAGGACAATATCCCATTACATCGCGCGAAACCTTCCGCCAAACTCCGGCAACAGTATAAGACGTTGAAAGAGGAATGCAAAGAGTTGGCAGCCGAAATCATAGCCGAAAAACATTCTCGCCTGGCATTTGGCGTCTGTTGTGTGTCGCTGGTACTGATGGGAGCGGCGTTGGGTATTATTTTTCGTAGCGGCCACCTGCTTACTGCCTTTGGGATAAGTTTTGTTCCCGCCGCGCTCTGTTTGATTACCATTTTTACCGGCAAACACATTGCCGAGCAGAACCCCGAAAATATCGTTCTGGGAATCACTTTTCTCTGGTCGGGAATTGTTATAGTAACCGTTGCCACTATCACGACCTATAAATTGTTGTTGAAACATTAACCATTATGGAATCAAGATCAAAATACGAATTGGGATTGGCACCCAAAATAATCGACCGTTATGTAGCTCGAGAATACCTGATAAGTTATTTGATTGCTATGGTTGTTGTGCTTTCGATGCGTGTCCTGATCGATCTTTTAATCGAGTTTGACGAGTTTGCCGAGACCACAAGTAGTGGAGCCGCTCCGGGCGCTCTGGAGGTGATCCATAATATTTTCGGATATTACGGGCCAAAGCTGTTTGAGTATTTTCGTGATTTTTCCGGCACGATTATTTTGCTGGCCGCGGCTTTTTCACTGGCTCGGCTGACCCGTAACAACGAATTAGTGGCTGTGTTGGCATCAGGCATCAGTCTTAAGCGCGTCATTGCTCCTATTGTGTTTCTGGGGTTTCTGTTGAATATGCTTATGGTATGCGACCAGGAACTCATTCTGCCGCGGTTGGCGGACAAGCTCTCACGCCGCCACGATGAAATGGCCGAACTACGCCTTTTACACAACCTGTTTCTGCCTGACCTGGATAATTCGCTGGTGTACGCACGGACGTATGATCCTGGTACCAAAACGATGACGGATGTGCGAATCATATTGCGAGACAAAGGCCGAATGATTAGCCGGATAACTGCCGAGCAGGCGCGATGGGACGGACATACCTGGGTTCTCAGTGGTGCCGGAGCCTGCTATTTCCAAACCGGCGATGATCAGAAGAATCTGGCTGAGATATGGAAGGATATCTCTCACTGGACATCGGATTTGACCCCTGAATACCTGTGGTTGCAACGCCATTCCGCTTATAAAGGCTTGATGAGCAGTGCCGAACTGACTGACCTTTTGCGGCGTAACCTGCGGCCGGCCGATCGGGCTGAGACCATTAGCGAAAAACATTTTCGTTTTACCGACCCGATCATTAATATGGTAATGTTACTGCTGGGACTGCCAATGCTGGTTTCGCGGGAGAAACGAAGTACCAAAACAGCGATGTTTTTTGCTTTTGCCGGAGCTGGTGGTTGTTTTATTGTTACTTTTGCCTGCAAGTTACTGGCTGGCAGTGGTATTTATGTCGGTGCCGATTTCAAACAACTCTTGCTTACCTGGTTGCCGGTAATTGTATTTTTGCCACTCTCGGTTCTTGCCCTGGACGGCATCAAAACATAATGTACCGCAGGCGTCTCGCCTGCAATTAATAGCTTCACGACGGGTGGCTTAGGGGTTGAACAAAAGACCCTAACGGTAAAATGATAGTACAGTTTTCTTTTAAACTTAAAATACACCGAGGAATGTAACTATGAAATGTAAAAAGGAACAAAACCTGAAAAATTGTAATTGTACATACCCTGGCTGTTCTCACAAAGGGATTTGTTGTGAATGCATCGGTTATCATCTGAAAATTCGGCAACTGCCAGCCTGCTGTTTCCCGGACGATGTGGAAAAGACTTACGATCGTAGTTTTGAGGCCTTTGCCCGTGCCTGGAATCTGTAATGAAACTTGGTTCGATTACTCTTGATGTCCCTTTTTTTCAGGCGGCTCTCAGCGGCTACAGCGATCAGGCTATGCGACTGCTGGCGCTGGAATATGGGGCGCCGCTGGTATTCAGTGGGCTGATGTTGGACAAGTCGGTTCTGTATCCGGACGTTATGCGAAAGCCGCTTTATGCCGTCAGCGATCAGGAGCACCCGATCGGCGGACAATTACTCGGTAACGATCCGGACACTATGGCAAGGGCAGCCGGGAGACTGAACGAGTTTGGTTATGACCTGATTGATCTGAATTTCGCCTGCCCTGCCCCGAAGGTAACTCAAAAACAGCGAGGCGGTTTTTTGCTTACTGATCCCAAAAAAGCAATCGAAATCATCAGGCGGGTACGGTTGGCTGTCGAGTGTCCTGTCCTGGTGAAACTGAGAATTGGATTCGACCAAAGCGAAGAATCGTTGGAAAACTTTTGGCGGATTTGTGAGCAGGCCGTTGCGGAAGGTATTGACGGTCTTGTCATTCATGGCAGGACTGTCAGCCAAAAGTATCGTAATCGTTCCGACTGGAGTTTCATCGCACGGGTAAAGAAGGCGTTTCCACAGATGAGCGTTGTGGGTAGCGGAGATATATTTTTGGCTGAGGACCTTGTCGAGCGTCTCGCTGAGTATGACGTTGATGGAGTCCTTGTTGCGCGGGGTGCAATCGGCAATCCATGGTTCTTCCGTGAAGCGAGGGCATTGGTTGCCGGTCGAGACAAACCCGCCCCGCCAAGTCTTGCCGAACAGGGCCGGGTTATGATACGCCATTTCGATCTTATCCTGAAACGGTATCCGCCGGCAAAAGGGATCCCCTTTTTCCGCAAGTTCTGCGTCTATTATTGCCGCCGTCATCCTCAGCGTAAGAAAGCCCAGACGGCTCTTATTACTTCGGGCAATACAAAAGAAATCCGCTCAGCCATCAAGCAATGGTACTGCCTATAGACATTTTTAGCCACCGACTTTATGTCATGGGGTTCTTATTAGCTCCCGATATGAAATCGGGAGGTTCTCAAGTAGGGTGGGCCTGTGGCCCACGCGGTTTTCTATGTCATTCCCGCGAAAGCGGGAATCCAATATTTAGCCCCCAGTTTTACTGGGGGTCAGTTCTGCTTCACTGTACGAACTCGAGCAGGCTTTTGGCAATCTCGGTTGGGTGGCAGCCACCGAGTCTTCGAGGTGGATGGCTCGACTATCAGAACAGACAGAACAGGCCGACCCGCAAAGACAATTTTGAGCTTTTTGCTATGCCTTAAAAAAATCTCCTTGCCGAAGGCAAGGCACTCTCTTAACCATGAAACGGATTTGTCCATTTCTCGCTGAACCAGTACAATCTTATTTACTTTTCTTCTGTCTTCTCCTCTTGTGCTTCTTCTTCCTTTTCCTTTTCTTCGAGCAGGTCCTTAAATTTCTTTGTCATATTCCCCGCCTTATTACTGCTGATCTGATATATCCACCCTTTATGTTTTTTGGTGAATTCGACCGCCGCGTCGCTGGCCAGCAGCTTGGCCTCATTTTCCTTCAGTTCTTCTTCTGACGCCTTTTTTACGTCACTTTCCGTAATACGCAGATCGCCGGTATATTTGGCCTCGCATTTTACGTAGTTTTTGCCGTCTTTCCTGGCCAGTTTGAACGTGGCAATAGTGGCGTCCTTCAATTCGCAGACGAATACTCGGTCGAACTTGAGATCAGCGGTTTTATCGGATTCTTTTTGCACATCGTCAAATTCCAGGTTCGTAACTGCCGTAAAAACGTTCTCATAATCTGTGCCTTTTAGTTTCTTACCTTCGGGTATGGCCTTTTGCACCGTGATCTTGCCGTTCTCATCGGCTTTGATACGATACATCCCATCGAGTCCTCCTGCCGACACTCTCGCTATATCTGTATTCTCAACCTTGAAAAGTCGTTTGTCGATATAACTCATCGCCGACGTTTGCAGCCAGGGAACGTTCGAGGACGTATAGACCTTGTTGCTTTCCGTCTCGTCCTGAACCAGCCGTCGGACATAAGTTATGTTTCTTTCCCGCTCCCGTTTGCCGACCACTACGCCAACCAGCAATTTTCCTTCTTTGTCCAGAAACTTCACCACATTCTGAGCGTTTTCCTCCGTTACCTCAAGGTCCTCGTGGTTTTCGGGGTTGCTTGTGAACAATTCATTTACGCGAATGTCAAGTACCGAGGTTATCAGGTTGTTTATTTTTTCCATCGACGCTGGGTAATTATCCTTGTCTTTTACGACAAATATTTTCCCTTGTTTCTTCAGGGTCGCGATGTCCTCAGCGCTGCCCAGCACGATACTGTCGATATTTGAGGTTACCAGCCCCTGAATCAGGGGCGTGTTCAACCTGGTTACTGTTGTGTGCTGATTGGCGATCTTTGACTGCACAACCGCCCAGATAATCATCGCCAACGCCACTACCGCTAATATTTTTAAATTCCTGTTACTCATCAAATAACTCCCGGACTCATATTCTTTACTCTTATACCCTTATACCCTTATACCCATACACTCAATCACGCATCGCTGGCGTGGCTGATATATCGCCGGCGCAGTACCTTATGGCGAATGCTCATCAAAATCGCGATCATAAGAATAACCGCCGGTGCCAGCAGCATAT
>DAOWIP010000041.1 GCA_030640865.1 Sedimentisphaerales bacterium
ATTGGCATCGCCCAAACATTATCTTCCTCGCTCGGCTCATCAATTACCTGGCCGCTATCGACCTGCATTATCAGGTGATATTCACCATCGGTTCCCGCCACTGGCAGGGTAATATCAAAATTATTAGTGCTATTCGTACCCGCTGCCAGTGAATTTATTGTGAAACTGTGTAATACCGTATCCCCGCCGTCCGCTATATTGTCCTGGCTTAAATATATCGAGACATCGAAGGCCCCCGCGTCCAATGTTCCCATATTTTTAACGCCGGCGTCAACATTAAGCACAGCGCCCCAGTTGGCGCCCGCGGTCATATCGACAAACAGGTTTTCCACCTGTAATTCAATCTGGTCTTCAGGCCCAGGCTCACCGCCGCCTTCGCCAATGTAGATTGGCATCGCCCAAACATTATCTTCTTCGCTTGGCTCATCAATCACCTCGCCACTATCAACCTGCATAATAAGATTATACTCGCCGTCCGTACCCGCCGCCGGTAGTGTAATATCAAAATTATTAGTGCTGTTCGTACCCGCAGCCAGCGAGTTTATTGTAAAACTATGTACTACCGTATCCCCGGCATCCACTATATTATCCTGGCTTAAATATATCGAGACCTCAAACGCCCCGGCATCCAAATCGCCTGTATTTTGCACATCCGCTTCGACGTCAATGGTACTGCCCCAGTTCAGCGGTTCTGTTCCGACGATCCCGAAGTTCTGTGTCTGTAGTTCAACCTGGCCTTCAGGTCCCGGATCGCTTCCTTCGCCGATGATGATGTCCAGGTCATCAAAATTGTTTGTCTCATCGACCTCTGTTATCGCGTTTTCGCTATCGACCGACAGTACAAGGTAGTATTGACCATCTGTTCGACCGTCGGCGATGGGTAGCGTGATCGTTATATCGTTTTCGCTGGTTCCGTTTGATGTTAAAGCAGCCACTGCCGCCGTACCCACGACTTCGTCGGAAGCATCAAACGTCATATCTTCAGACAGAGCGACTTTGATGGTGAACGCCGCCGCGTCCGTATCGCCGGCATTAAGCACATCCGCGGCGACCACATAACTCTGACCCCACTGATAATCGCCCGCCATAGCATCATCAAACATAACCGCGACCAGGTCAATCCCCTCAATCAGGTTGGCTGTGGCGGCTATGGTTACCGGATTGACAGCGACATTATTGTCTTCATTGGTCTCTTCGACCGCACCGGCGCTATCGACAAACATTATTATATTATAATTGCCGTCCGCGTAAGTACCCGCTGTCGGCAGCGTTATCATCACATCATTTATACTGTCGCCCCACGGACCGATACTGGCAACACCCACACTCCCTAAAGCAAAATCGGAGCCGTCATAAACGCCGTCCTCACTCAAAACTATACTTATCGTGAACGCATCGGCCCCGCCGTCGCCGGCATTGATCGCATCGGCCGGAAATTCGTACTGCTCGCCCCAGACAAGATCATAAGGCGGATTAAACAGCTCTTCATCGGGGTTGAGATCAACGCCGCCGGTTCCGCCGCCGCTGCCCACGTTGATCGGTGCTATCCAGATATTGTCATCTTCGTTCGGTTCGTCGATTACGTGCCCGCTATCGACGGACATAATCAGGTAATAATCACCGTCCGTACCGGTACCGGGAAGGGTTGTATTAAAATTATTGGTTATTATCGTGCCGCCCGCGGCAAGTGAATTGATGGTGAAGTTGTGCAGAACTGTGTCTGATCCGTCGGGTATATTATCCTGACTTAGATATACTGAGACGTCAAACGCACCCGCGTCCGTATCGCCCATATTTTTTACGTCCGCGTCGATATTTATTGACCCGCCCCAGATAACCGGTTCGGTGTTATTGGCCTGGAATCTGTCCGCTTGCAGTTCGATGTTCCCGCCTGGCTCGCCGCCAGCCCCCACCCATATCTGTGACGCGAACAGGTTGTTATCTTCGTTAAATTCATCCACTTCATTGATCGCGTCGGCTTTGACGCCAAGATGATATTCACCGTCGGCAAGTCCCGCCGGGATTATCACGTTATGCACCTGCGTATCTTCTATGCCTGCGTCAAGGCAGGTCATCGTCCACTGGCTCAACATATCATACGTACTGAAGTTGGAGTCGGCCGAAAAGATTATCTGCATTGTAAAGCCACCTGCCGGATCGGAACCGAAATTCTTTACGTTCGTGGTGATATCGACCGAGGCCTCAGGCGAAAAAGCCGTCTCGGCCGGCCAGGTCAGACTAATGGGTTGCAGGTC
>DAOWIP010000250.1 GCA_030640865.1 Sedimentisphaerales bacterium
GAATACGGCACAATCAACAACTGTTATGCCACCGGAGCGGTAACCGGTCGCAACTGGCTCGGCGGCCTGTGCGGATACAATAGGGGCACAATCAACAACTGTTATGCCACCGGAGCGGTAACCGGCGATGAGCATCTCGGCGGCCTGTGCGGACGCAATTACGGCACAATCACCAACTGCTATGCCACCGGAGCAGTAATCAGCGGCTCTTATTATGTCGGCGGTTTTTGCGGAGCGGATGGCGGCGCAGTTACCTACTGCCTCTGGGATGTTGAGACAGGTGGGCCTGACAATGGAATCGGAATGCCAAAAACTACCGACGAAATGCAGACGCAAAGCACGTTCACCGATGAAGGCTGGGATTTTATGGAGGAGGATGTCAACGGCACCGATGATTTCTGGCGGATGTGCGTGGATGGCATTGATTATCCGAAGCTATCATGGCAGTTTCTCGCGGGAGATTTTGTCTGTCGGGACGGCGTTGATCTGATAGACTTTGCCGTGCTGGCTGAGACGTGGGGGCTTTCAGCGGGTCAAGTAGGCTATAACGAGCTATGCGATATGATAAATGACGATAAGATCGATCTCGATGATTTGGCTGTGTTTGTCGAAAACTGGCTGGCAGGGAACCCTACAGGGATAATGACGAATTAAGAATAGAATGAGGAATGAATAACGAATTAACGAATATGGATGATATTACAAACAATCAGGTAAATAATCGTAATAATGGAACCACTGGCGACAATAACCATGCTGTAAGTGGGCAGGGAAACAGAGACGGGAACGGCGGCCAGGTTAGCGGGCAACCGAAATCCTCAGGCCAACGCCGTCAGCGCACCATACTGATCCGCTACGGCAAGATGGGGTATGTCGGACAGTTTCGTCACTCGGAAAGAGAAATTCCAGCAGGCACAACACACGTTGTCGTCAAGACCGAACGCGGAATGGAAATTGGTGAGATCATATCTCCCTTTTGCCATCGTCGGGGTTATTGTACGATCCCCAGTGAGAAAATAGAGAATTATTATAAAGCCAGCGGGCCGAATTATCCAATCAGCACACACGGGACGGTTGTACGTTTTGCCTCCGATATGGACCTCAACGATCAACATCACCTGAATATCAATATCAAAGACAAATTGCGTTTCTGTCAACAGTTACTCAAAGAAAAGAACCTGCCGATGAAGCTGGTCGATGCGGAGCACCTTTTTGGCGGCGAACGTATGATTTTTTACTTCATGGCTGATGGCCGGGTCGATTTTCGAGGCCTGGTCAAGGACCTGGCTCATCAATTTCAGACACGGATCGAGATGCGTCAGGTTGGAGCGCGGGATGAGGCTCGCCTTGTCGCCGATTTCGAGACCTGCGGCCGTGAATGCTGCTGCAAGAACTTCCTCAAGGTACTTCAGCCAGTCAATATGCGCATGGCCAAGCTGCAAAAGGCCACGCTGGACCCGTCGAAGATTTCGGGCCGATGCGGCCGACTCAAGTGCTGTCTGCGATACGAAGACCAGGTATATACCGAACTATATAAAAAACTGCCACGTAGAAATTCGCGAGTACTGACCGAAGACGGCGCGGGTATTGTAATAGAGACCCAGGTGCTGACCCAACTGGTGAAGATTAAGCTGGAGAAATCGGAACGTATAATCGCGATAAACATTGATGAGATAATAAAGCGGGATTATCAATCCACCACCGAGAAAGACTCCGAGACACAAAAATTTCATTCTGATACAAAGGTTTCTTCAGAAACACCCTGTACGAACAGGACGCCACCGAAAAAGAAAGAAGAAAAAACTGTGTCGGATGAGGCATCTGCAAACGGCGATCTTAATCACAAAGAACAGACCAAACCGGAACAAAAAAAATCACGAAGTAGTCGCCGCCGCAGAAAAAGAAAGAAGAAAAAAATATTATAAGCTGAACGACACGGAGAAAAAATAGTGCGAAAAATCCTGGTAACCGCGGCTCTGCCTTACGCGAACGGCCCGATCCATATCGGCCATCTCGTTGAGTATATACAGACAGATATATGGGTTCGTTTCCAGAAAATGCGCGGCCATGACTGTATCTACTGTTGCGCCGACGACACACACGGAACACCAATTATGATCCGTGCCCGACAAGAGAGCATTACACCCGAAGAACTTATCGGGGCCATGTACGTCGCCCATGTTCGCGATTTTGCCGGCTTCGAGGTTGAATTCGACAGCTACTACAGTACCCATTCAGACGAGAATCGGCAACTGAGCGAGACGATCTTCGAACGACTCAACCAGGCCGGTCATATAGTCAGCCGTGAGATCGAGCAGGCCTATTGCGAACACGATGGGATGTTTTTGCCGGATCGCTTTATCCGCGGTACCTGTCCGAAGTGCGGTGCGGACGATCAATACGGCGATTCCTGCGAAACCTGTCATGCCACTTATTCACCGGTCGATCTCAAAGACGCCGGCTGCAGTATCTGCGGCAAGCCACCAGTGCGGCGCAAATCAAAGCAC
>DAOWIP010000545.1 GCA_030640865.1 Sedimentisphaerales bacterium
AATGTTTGGGCGATGCCAATCTACATTGGCGAAGGCGGCGGTGAGCCGGCACCTGAAGGTCAAATTGAATTGCAGGCGGAAAACCTGTTCGTCGATCTGGCCGCGGGCGCCAACTGGGGCGCTGTGCTTAATGTTGACGCCGGCATCAAAAACATGGGAACATCAGACGCGAGTGCGTTCGATGTCGCGATATATTTGAGTCAGGACAATATAGCGGACGGCGGGGATACGCTACTACACAGTTTCACAATAAACTCGCTGGCGGCGAGTACGAATAGCACTAATAATTTTGATATTACCCTGCCTGCTGCCGGAACGGATGGTGAATATCACCTTATTATGCAGGTTGATAGCGGTCAGGTAATCGATGAGCCAAGCGAGGAAGATAATGTCCAGGCGATGCCAATCTACATTGGCGAAGGCGGCGGTGAGCCGGGGCCTGGGCCGGAGCCGATTGAGGGAATCGATCTGGTGGCGGACGACCCCGAACTGCCCGAAGCAATTGATCTTGTCTGGGGGCAGAGTTATGAAGTGTGTGCCGACGCGTTCAATCAGGGTGATACCGATGCCGGGCCGTTTATTCTGAATGTGGTTTTGAGTACGGACAATATCTATGACGGCACCGATCTGTCGCTGGCGGAGGTGTCGGTAGCGTCGCTGGCGGCCTTTTCCGATACGATAAATGATATAAATATCACTCTGCCGTCGGAAGGTTATAGCGACGGCAGCTACTATGTTATGGTAGTGGCCGACGGAGCGGGGAGCACAGGCGATGTTGATATGTCAAATAACATATCAATGCAGCAGGTTCACATCGCGGCAACGCCGAACCTTATGGCCGGGATTGACCTGGGTGTGATGGGATTTGACGATGATGTAGAGGGCGGTTTTGATTGGGGTATGAGTTATGAGATTGCCGCCGATGTATATAACGCCGGAGATACGGATGCCGGCGCCTTTACCATCTCAATCGCGTTGTCCAGTGACAGTTTGTTCGACGCCGGCGACACAACAGTCGGAACATTTGAAGTTGCCTCATTGGCGTCCGGGGCTATGTCCATCAATGATGTTATGATAACGCTGCCTGCGGAAGGCGTAATGCCGGAGGGTGGTTACTTCCTCGTTATGGCGGTCGATAGCGGCAACGCCGTGGCCGAGGCGGACGAGTCAAATAATACCGCCGCCTTTGACATATTCGTCGGTGAAGGCGGTGAGCCTGGGCCAGGACCGGAACCAGAGGGCGGTGTTGATCTAAGGCCTGACGGCGAAGATATAGCGCCTCCGATCGATCTGGTCTGGGGCGGGCAGTATGAATTACCGATTGACGCCTTTAACGCAGCCGACGGCTCGGCCGGTGCCTTTACCATCAATGTGGTTTTGAGCCAGGACGGTATTTACGACAGTGGGGATTATGAACTCGCAACGGTGAACGTGGACGGGATCGGACCCTGGGGCGAGAGTATCAACGATGTAATGGTAACACTGCCGGAAGCGGAGACATACCCGGACGGCACGTATAATATCATCATGTTTGTCGATAGCAATAATACAGTGGAGGAATTTGACGAAAATAACAATATCGGTGTTTGTCCGATTAATATCGTTACCACAGCAAACGTTATCGAAGGTGTTGATCTGATTCCCGTTGAATTTGGTGTTGATATGGAAGGTATGACCGATCCCTTCCAGTGGTCCGGGAGCTATACGGGGTTTGCCGATGTCTATAATATCGGCAATACCGATGCCGGGGCGTTCACGATTAAGATTGCCCTGTCTATGGATATGAATTTCGATTCGGCTGATACGGTGCTGGGAACGGCCCAGGTCGAATCTTTGCCCGCGGGGCAGTTCTCCGAAAACGATATTATAATTACACTGCCCACCGAGGGCTTCATGGACGGTGAGTACTTCCTTGTTATGTCAGTCGATAGCGATAACGCAGTGACCGAAATCGATGAGGCGAACAACTTCGATGATATGAACATCTTCATCGGCGAAGGATGGACGGAACCCGGTCCGGGTATGGACGGAATTGATCTGGCGATACCGTTTGTCGATGTGCCGTGGCAGGTCAGCGAGGGGCAGGAAATCCAGGTTGGTTTCGAAGTCGAAAACTGGGGTAACGTGGATGCCGAGGCATTTACCGTGAGCTTCTTCCTCTCACAGGACCCCGCCATCGAAGTCGATGCGTCAGGCGTCATCGGAGAAAATGAAATCGCACTTGGCGAAGTAACCCTGGCCGGGCTGATCGCGGGGTCGTTCGCCGAAGATGTAACCACGTTGACGCTGCCGTCAGAGTTGGGGCATGACTCCTATTATCTGGTTGCCATAGCCAACTTCGATAAATCGATTGAAGAAAACTTCCATGACAATAACCATAATATGGCGTTCATGAATGTTATGGGTTCGGGAACCGATCTGGCGATTCTGGATATGTTTATGCCCTATGATGCGCAATGGGGCCAGGTAATCAATGTTGACGCGAGGGTCGAAAACCGGAGCGCCCAGACAGTTGATTCGGTTGATGTCGCGTTTTATCTGTCCGAGGACTGGGAATTCGACGGAAGCGATACACTTCTGACCACGGTTAATCTAATTGACGTTTTCGGCGGTACCGAAGCTACCGCAACCGCGGAAATCACCCTGCCCAATGATCGGGACGGTGAAGCCTTTATGAAAGTGATTGCCAAGGTCGATCCCGATGAAGTCATTGATGAAATCGACGAGTTCAACAATATCTGGGTTCGCGATCTGTACATAGGCACACCGGAATTGGCGAACCTGATGGTCTGGCCGATGATTATGTTCGACCCGGCCCAGGGCGGCGTTGATTGGGGCCAGGACCTGACCGTCGATACGGTGATTCACAACGGCAGTAATGCTACTACACAAGGGGCGTTCACAGTTACTTATTATCTGTCCCTCGATGATTCCCCGGACGATGGCGATACGGTGTTGCACAACGAAGAGATTACCAACAGCATAATGCCGTTCGAGCACTACTTCCGCACAGTAACCCTGAACATGCCCGCCGAGAATCCCGCAGGCATCGAACAAAATGAATGGTTCATTCTGGCCGAGGTCGATTCCGCTAATACGATTGTTGAATTCGACGAGATGGATAATGTCGGCTGGTCCAATATCTTCATCGGTTCACAGCCGGCGGACCTGACGGGCTGGTTCGACATCGATGTGGAAGGCAATGTGATCTGGGGCGAACAGGTATCAACTACAGGTAATATTGAAAATATGGGCGGCAGTGACGTTGGCGAGTTCGAGGTGGCTTATTATCTGACCAGCGATCCGGAAATTGACGAAAGCGACTATCTTCTAACCACGCAGACAATCAGTTCATTAGCGGCCCAGGCCGTTACGCCGGTATTAAGCAGTGTAACACTACCGGACAATTCGTCGGGCCAGTTCGATAGCGGTACGTTCTTTATTGTCGGGGTGATCGATTCGGCCAACAGCGTTGCGGAATTCGATGAATATAATAACTTTATGGGCGACTGGCTGACGACTGATGTTGCGGCGGCTGAGTTGGTGGCCTTCCATCTTGAGCCTTATGTCGATGGCGGTGAGCCGGCCCCTGAGCCTGGCATCGAACCCTATCCGATGCCGAATCAAGGTGGGCCGCTACTCTGGAATCAACCGATAAATGTTAATTATGCGTTGGGCAATATGGGTAACCTCGACGCGGAAAACTTCCAGGTCAGTTTCTATCTGGCCGGTTATGACGCCATTGTCGAACAGGCCCACTTGCTTGGCAGTGAGACAATCTCGCTATTGCAGGCCGACGAGGAACTGCATTCCGGTACGACCCTGACACTACCCGATCCGGACACCCTGAACTTTGTTGAAGCGGGCAAGGTGGACGGAACCTATATGCTGATGATGCAGGTCGATGCGGCGGGGACGGTTGACGAGATGATGGAAGAAAACAACATTTTCTTTATGCCGATTCGTCTGGAAATGCCACGCGGTATGATGGAAGTAACCGATTCACTCAACGACCCTTATGATTTAATGATTGATATAGGTCCGGTTCTCGAAGGCGATTCGGTCAACGAAAGTTTTACTGTCACCAATGCCGGTGCCGGTGTGATTAACATCAATGGCATCGCAACAGACAATGATATGTTCACGATAACCCAGAATGGGACAAATGTTGACGGCGCAAGTGTTTTTGCCGTTGACCCGCAGGCGAACCTGACCTTCGAGGTCGTCTTTAACGCGGCAGTTCAGGGGTATCACCAGGGACAGATTCAGATTATCAGCGATGATCCGGACGGATCCGATGTATTCCTGTCGGTATGGGCGGACGTGGTTTCGGCGCCGGTTGACCTGTCGCTCGATTCGATTACCACTGCGTTCTCGGCCCACTGGGGCGATACAACGGATATTACTCTTGGAATCAGAAACCTGCAGGATAATGAAGCGGAAGATGTATTTGTCGAAGTTATACTAAGCGACAGCCAGGACCCATTCTCGATGGGGGCTATGTCATTTCCATTGGCAAATGAGTCTATCGGTGCCATCGCCGGCAACGCCAACGTTCAGCAGACATTGAATGTCGCTCTGCCGGAGGTCTCGCCGTTTGGTTTCGGCGGGCAGTTTTATCTGCATGCTGTGATATCTCCGACCGGCAGCAGCTTCGATGAAAATATTGAGAATAACGAAAACGTCGCCTCCCTTGAGATTACAACCGAGGCGGTCGGCAAACCAGACCTGGCCTTTGCCTGGCTGTGGCTGCCACCTGAAGCCCAGTGGGGCGATACAATGGATGTCTCGGCAGGAATCAGCAATATGGGAATGGCTGATGCCGGGTCATTCGATGTGCATTACTACCTCTCGGATAATGATGAACTCGACACTAATGATCAGTTGATCAACGAGGGAGCGAATAGCGAACTGCCCGGCCTGAGCGCTATGGGCGAGATTGAAGGGCACCTTACGCTGACACTGCCCGAAGAGGGTACCGTTGATATGTACTACCTGATTGTTGTTATCGACCCGGCCAATACGGTACTGGAAGATTTCGAGGACAACAATATGGCCATAGGCCGTTTCCTTATGGACAGCGGTCAAACAATCGACCTCGAAGCCGTCTCGGTTAGCGCCCCACAGGAAGTTACCATAGGTGACATGTTCGATGTCACACTTGATGTGAGCAATACCGGCCCCGAAGACGCTATGGATGTCCGGGTGGAGTTCTTCCTGAGCGAGCAGGGCCAGACTGACGAATTTTTCCTTGGCCAGTTCATCGGTTCAACCCCAATTGATGTTAACGCCGGGCAGACCACCACCGAGATATACCAAACGATGCTTCCCGACGGTCTGGTGGAGCCCGGACAGGATTACCTCATACGGGCATTCGTAGATGCCAACCAGATGTATTTTGAGTCCGATGAAGAAAATAATATCATACTTTCCATTGAGCCGATTCACGCTGTCGGTGGCGATATTGATCTGACAGCCGCGTTCGATTATGTTCCCGCGCAGGGCAGTTGGGACGAGTCGTTTGCTATCGATGTTACAATAAGTAATACCGGAGATATTACGGCAGCACCGTTCTTTGTAGATGCGTTCCTCAGTAACGACGACACATTGGATACGAGCGATTTTTATCTGGTGAGCAAGATGGTTTATGCTCTGGACGGCAGTACGCAACAGACTCTGAATATGGATATCTTCCTGCCGCATTCCCGGCCGGGCGGTGACGGTGATTACCATCTGCTGGTGAATGTGGACGGTGGACAATGCGTTGTCGAAAATGATGAAGGCAATAATGTAATCGGCAGCGCTATCACTATAAGCGGCACACCCGATCTGGCTATTTTCTGGGAAGAGACGCCACATAACACCAACTTCGGTCAGACAATTACCGTAACCGATGAGGTTGAGAACTGGGGCAACTCGCCTGCGGGTGAGTTCGAGATAAGCTATTATCTGTCCGATGATATGGTATTTGACGAAGATGACGTACTGCTCGGCTCACGTACGGTTGGTTCCCTGGCGGCAGAGGTTGAAAACACCGCGGATACCGATCTGAGCCTTCCGGAAGAAGGCGATGAAGGACAATATTATCTGATTGCCGTGGCCGATGCGGCTAACGAAATTGATGAGAGCTTCGAGGACGAACTGACAGCCGGCGAAATTCAGTGGAACAACATTACCGCGGCGCCGCTGGAGATTATCAGTGAAGGTATGCCGGACCTTAAAACGACGGTCCTTTCATTGTTAGCCGAGACCGGCGATTGGGGCGATGAAATCGCCGTCCAGAAAACCATTGCCAACATAGGCGCCATCGATGCCGGTGAGTTTGTGGTTACTTACTATCTGAGTGATAATCCTTCCATTACGAGTCGAGACCTTGTGCTTGGTACGGAAACGATTACCAGCCTGGCCGCCGGTAGTACCCACAATCAGCCTGTCTATCTGACGCTTCCCGACCAGCAAGACGAGAGTATTGACGGCGCGTATTACATCGGTGCGAAGGTCGATAGCGGCGGTGTGGTGGCCGAGATCAATGAAGATAATAATATCTATGTCTCCGATGGTACAATAACGATTGGTGATGTTGTAACCGTTGACCTGGTAGCGGCATTTGTAACGTGCCCGAATGTTGTCGAGGCGGGTGAGCCTGTCGAGATATACTACGAGGTATATAACGCCGGGACAACTAACAGCGAGGCGTTTGACATCGACTTCTATCTGACCAACAGCGGCCTGCTCGACGGAACGGAAACGCTGCTGGGCAGTACCACGATTGATTCGCTGAACGCCGGCGCGTTTGACGGTGAAACAGCACAATGGATACTGTCCGAGGAACTTAGCGGATCGTACTTTGTTACAATGCAGGTAAATGCGGACGGTGCAGTTGAAGAAAAAACCAGCGATAATAATACCGCTGCTTCCTGGAACGCAATTACGATCAGCGAGCCGGTTCAGGTGGACGTTGCGGCTGTAAATGTCAACGCTGATCTTGCGGAGGCCGCCTGGGGTGATTCGCTCTCGATCCAGTATGAATTGCAGAGTAGCGGTGATCTGTCCGGTGCGGTTACGGTGGGCTTTTATATCAGTCAGGCAGATGGCCTGACCGGCGAGGTACAGATCGGCCAGGCTCAGGTGAACCTAACCGCTGACGGCTTGTTCGAGGGCGATCTCGACCTGTTACTGCCGGCGGAAAGCCCGTTCGGCCGTGACGGCGATTACATGCTCATCGTATCGGCGGACCCGGATAATAATATCCCCGAAAGTAATGAATATAACAATTCCGCCTTCACGAATATCAATATCGGCAGCGGACTGGCGGACCTGGCGGCCCTGAATATTTCAGGTGTTCCCACGGCATCGGCAGGTGCGAGTTTCGAGGTCTTTAACGAGTTGGCCAACTTCGGTTCGGTCGAGGCCGAGGATTTCGATGTGTACTTCTATCTGGCCGCCGACAATACCGCCATCGACACCGGTTCCGATACATATCTTGGTATGCGGCACCTTGACTCACTGGTAACCAACGCGGTCAACTGGACCCTTACCACGTTGGCCATCCCGGCCGGCGGCGTCGAGGACGGCACCTATTATCTGGCAATGCAGGTTGATACATTCGACGATGTCGATGAAGCCCTGGAAACCAATAATATCATCTTTTCCGAGAAGCCGCTCCAGTTACGCAGCATAACCGTTACGCCCGACGACTACGAACCGAACAACACCACAGGCACCGCCACTGACCTGAGCATTGACGAGGACGGACTGATTGAAACCGTTACCGTCACACTGCACAACAATACGGATGCTGACTACTTCAGCTTTACCGTCCCGACCAACGCCAACGGTTTTGCCAAACTGAATATCGTACCGTCTGACACCCTAAATGCGGCTGCCTTTGTTTATAACAGCGACGGCAGTCAGGTCGGCGGGGCCGATATGGACCCGGAATTCGGCGGCGAGGAGATTTTCACAACCTTCAGTCTGACTCCCGGCCGCGAATATCTCGTGCTGGTCAGGCCCATTGGCGATTCGTTCGGTGAATATACAATGGACATAGAGCTTGGCCTGGGCACTACCGGCGACGCTTACGAAACTAACGAAACAACCGCTACGGCATATTACCTCGGTAATAGCTCAGTCAGCCTGTCCGATGCCAACATCCACAACGGCAGTGATATTGACTATTATCAGTTTGCCGTACCGGCCACGTCCACCGGTCAGATGACCATTTCGGTCGGGCCGGATCCGACGCTGGACGCTATTTTGCAGGTCTTCGACTCGGCAGGTGAATTCATCGGCAGTTCCGATGTTGGTGGTGCCGGTTCTGTTGAGAGTATAGCGATGACTGGTGCTGTCGGCGACAATTATTACGCACGCGTAACCTCGTGGGCCGAAAGTACCGGTTCCTATCAGTTCGACCTGGCGTTCACCGCGGCGCGGTTACCCGATTCCTACGAACCTAACGACGATGTCGCCTCTGCCTATGAGTTGACCAACGATTTCCTGACCAGTCCGACCATACACAGCGGCGACGTGGATTACTATCAACTGACCGTGCCGGAGCTGGAAACTCAGCTTACGGCATATATCTTTAATTCTGAAGGGCTTGACGGCAGTTTAGCCATATACGATCAGGAAGGCACACTGCTGCATAATGTCAATCGAAGCGGCGTTAATGGTAGTGAAGTGCTGATGATAGACGGGTTGGCCGGACAGCAGCAATTATACCTGACGGTTACCGGCGAGGAAGACACAACAGGACGCTACAGCCTCGAACTGGATTATAGCGATGAGGAAACAGGTGATACCGCCGAACCGAACAACCAGTTGACAACAGCCTACTCCCTGACACTTACCGACGGACGGGGTGAACTTGATGGATTGTCGCTACATAACGAGGCGGATCGCGACTACTTCAGTTTCATTGCCCCGCAGGATACCGACGGGACGGCATACGTTACAGTATGGCCCGCTGACGAAGCAAATGAACTGAATGTTTCATTGGGCCTGTTCGACAATAGCGGGACCACACTGAAATCGACGGACGCCACCGGTGCGGGCGAGACCGAAACACTTACCCTTACCAGCGGTCTGACTGCCGGTGAAACTTATTATATCGATGTCAACGGCTGGGGCAGCACAGGGGATTATAAATTGACCGTTCGCACCCCGCTGCTCGGCGCCGCCACGGCTGATGATGTACCTTCTGTCGAGCCGTTATACGACGTGGGAATATTGCCGAGTACCGGCTATCTCCTCGACGGTACGGAGCCGGAAATTTATGTGGTCGAAGAGGTTGCCGGCGCTAATGACAACGACCTTTCTTTCGGAGCAACTCCGGTCGGTAACAGCCTGACCTGCACCTTCAGTGTCCTGAACACGGGCGGCAGTTCCCTGAACATAAGTGATGTAACCCTTGCCGGAGCCGACAGCGGTGTCTTTAGCGTTGCCTTGGCCGACGGCGATAGTGGCGACCCAACGGCAGCCAACATTGAGCCTGGCCAGTCGCAGCAATATACGGTTACCTTTACGCCGACTGGTATGCAGCTCTATTCCCAGGCTACTTTGACGGTCGCCAGCAACGACAGCGACGAAAGCAGCTATAATCTCGCGCTCAGCGGTACCGGAACAGTCAGTACCGCCAAGCCCGATATTGCTATAACAGACCTGGACGAAGAATCTCTGACAACATTGACATTTGACGACACTATGTTGGACGTAACCGGGACCGCATCGTTCCTGATAGCGAATGAAGGTACAGCCACACTGACGGTAACATCCGCCACACTCAGCGGCACTGACGCCGACGTCTTTAGTGTGTATTATACCAACCTCGCTGACAGGACCACTGATGACTACCTTGTTATAGCCGGCGGCCAAAAGCTGATGAAGATAGAGTTCTCGCCTACGAGTGCTGGTACACATACTGCTACTCTAACCCTTACCAGCAACGATCCTGATGAAAGTGCTGTGTCTGTTCAGCTTGTTGGCGGTAGTTTTGAGCCTGACCTGATAGTTGACATTACCCCTGATGACGGGACTGTGGCCAATCCGCTCGACTCGACGCTCGCGTTCGGCCAGGTGGTCAACGACGGTTCCGGCGGCCAGAAGGGTCAATACCCGATCAATCTCGTTAACACCGGTTCAAGCAGTCTGACTGTCAGCTCAATCGTGTTTAGTGATACGGCCTTTGGCATTGCGGTTACTGGTATGGATTCGTATCCGTTTGAGATTGCTGCCGGCCAGACCATTTCGGCCACGGTCGAGTTTGATCCGATACTGGTAGGCAGTCTCACTGGTGAGACCATGACCATC
>DAOWIP010000093.1 GCA_030640865.1 Sedimentisphaerales bacterium
AAGCAATTGAAAAAAGGAAAACTTGGCCCGGTGGTTCTGGACGTCTGGGAAAATGAACCGGAAATTGATGTGGAACTGCTTGATAAAGTGGCGATCGGCACGCCGCATATCTCCGGATATTCTTATGACGGCAAAATCAACGGAACTGTTATGTTGTATCGGGCGGTATGTGAATTTCTTGATACACAGGATGAATTGAATGTTGAAAAACTGATGCCAAGGCCGCCGGTACCGGAAATCGTAATTGAGGCACACCAGCAGTCGGACCAGCAGTTGCTGACTCAGGCAATGAGCCGTATTTATGATATTATGGGCGACGATTCAAGATTGCGGGAAATAATCCAACAGCAGCCGGGCAAAAGGGGAAAAATTTTCGATGTGCTCCGAAAAAATTATCCCATTCGGCGAGAAGCGTTTAATACGCGGATAAAACTACAAGCCCCGGCTAACCAAATCAGAGAGAAACTGACCATATTGGGATTTAAAACTTAATCCGGCTTCGCCGATCACTTCGTACCTCTGACATCTCAACGACACAGGTCAAAAACGCGCCGACTCACGAACAATCATCATGGTCAGATGGCTGCTTTTATGGTTCCTGTATCGCCATAAGATATTTATCAAGCTGTGAGCCAGAGCAATGGTGCGATACATCGTACCCTACTTAACTGTGTGGGGGATTATTCCTTGTTCGTTATTAATAGTTTTTCTTTTATGCCATCCAACTCAAGCAACTTCTGCATGATACCTTTGCAGACACCTTCGTACAAAGGCTTGGCCTTGAGCAGAAAACTACCGTATGATCTCGCAAGGGCCGCGTCAACTGCACGGATGTCAAAGGATGCAATAATGCCGTCGCGGTCATTGGTCGTTCTGAACTGGGACTCGACAGTAAGGTTGTTGTGGCGTGTTGCTGCTATGAAGTTAAACCCAGCAAGCTGATCCACCTTGGGAAGCCCGATGTCTTTATCGAAGGTCTTGAATAACAGATTGCACATATGATCCGGCGCAACTTCGGAGGAAAAAGGAATGACAAACTTTGGGTAGATTCCGAAATCTGTAACCTTTTTTGGTTTCCGAAACTTGACGACATCCTCGATTAAGCATGCCACTTCATGGAGATAACCATCCTTACGGAACAGTGAATTCTGTTTCAGTAGTGCGCCGATCTCAAAAACGACCGCCTTCTCGGATATTTGTATCTGTACTTTCTTCTCGTCGACGCATTGAAGGCTTAGCATAGTTTTGCCTGTTATAGTGTCATCATCCTTATCCTTGTTAAGCAAGCGAACGAAGTAATCGTGCTTGATTCTCTTGGCTTTTCGTGCTTTGTTAATAACGGCACCAAGTTTTTCAACGTACAACTCAATGTTGGTCTGGAATACGGCATCCTCAACATGGAAAACGCCGCCAACCACAGTCGCAACCAAAATGTCTTTTAGTTTCATAACCCGGATTTTTTTCTGAAGTGCAACAAAACATAAAGTAAATAACCCACTGCGTTTAACGTCCGATAGAGTACAATACTCTAACCGAAAGGATGTAACGCAATGGGCTACAGGCATCTTAGCATTGACGAACGAGACGTGATACTGAAAATGCGAGAAAATAACAAGACATTGGAAGATGTCGGATGGAAACTCGGCAGGCCACGATCAACTATCAGCAGGGAACTTCAACGTAATGTCAGTTCCACCGGTGAGTACAAGGCCCATCTGGCGGAGAAATACTACAAAAGGCGACGAGAGCAATCCAAGGAGCCTTATCGTCTGAATCATAAACCTTTGCTCAGATACGTAAAATCGAAACTTGAGCAGTACTGGTCGCCAGAACAAATATGCGGGAAGCTGAAACTTGAGTATCCCAAAGACTCCGCTATGCGAATCTGCCCATCGACAATTTACCGATGGATAAGGGCTGATCGGAAGGCAGATGGTAAGTACTACCAAAAACTCAGGCATGGTCTTCGAAAACGCAGAAAACGCTATGGCAGCACTGAAAACCGTGGCCAGATACCAGATAGGCGTATGATTGACCAAAGACCAAAGGTCGTAGAAAATCGCAGCAGGATTGGTGACTGGGAATCTGATAGTGTCGTCGGGCGCAAGCATAAAAGCTATATTGCAACCCATGTTGAACGGAAAACCAGATATACCCAGGCAGCCAGGCTTGCCAGCAAGTCGGCCGAGGATTACACCATCGCTACACTTGAGATTTTCAAGAAAATACCATCGGCAAAGGTAAAAACGTTTACCGTAGATAATGGAAAAGAGTTTGCGAACTTCAAGGAAATGGAAAAAGGATTAGCTGCTAAAGTGTATTTTGCCAATCCGTATCATTCCTGGGAGAGAGGTACGAATGAAAATACCAATGGATTGCTGAGGCAATTCTTCCCCAAAAGAACTGACTTTAACCTGGTGAGTCAGAAAGAAATTGACGCGACAATAAATCTACTCAATAATAGACCCAGAAAGTGCCTCAAATATCGGACGCCCGCAGAGGTCTTTTGGGAGTAAGCGTTTGTTGCACTTCAGAAAAAAATCCGGGTTATTTCAATCTCGATAGTATTGGTAGTACTTTGAGGTGCTGAACGGATGACGGACACTTGGGGAGTGGGTATAATAGGCCACACAGACAAACAATAGGAGTGTTCGTAATGACAAAGAAGAAACGGTACAGTCAGGAATTCAAATTGCAGGCTGCCAAGTTGGTCGTTGAAAACGGCTACACCTACAAAGAGGCGGCCCAACGGTTGGGAACGACGGAGTGGTCGATTCGGCAATGGGCCACTAAGTTCTGTGAGACAGGGCAGTTACCTCCCAAAGGCACCGCCGGGCCCGAAGCCCAGGAATTCCGTGCGATGAAGAAGGAAGTCAAACGCCTACGGTTGGAGAATGAAATTTTAAAAAAAGCGGCGGCGTACTTTGCAAGGGAGTCGATGTGAGGTACGGCTGGATCAAGGAATATCAGAACGACTACCCGATAGCGGTAATGTGTCGAGTGTTGGATGTTAGCGACAGCGGTTACTATGACTGGCATAATCGCAAAGCCTCCCCACAACAACAACGCCATGACAAAATCTCCCAGGCGGCCGCGCAGTTCCATTTTGAGAGTAACCGCATATACGGTTATCGCAAGGTTCACGAGGATTTAGCGGAAGCCGGCATTGCCTGCTGTGACCGAACCGTACATCGGGTAATGGCCGAAATGGGCTTGTATTCACGTGTTAAACGTAAATTTGTGGTTACAACAGACTCTAAACATCATGAGCCTATCGCGGAGAATATCCTGGACCGCGACTTTGCTTCGAGTCGTCCCAACGAAAAATGGGTAACGGACATTACGTATATTTCCACTCAGGAAGGATGGCTGTACCTGTCGGCGGTGATGGATTTGTTTTCTCGTCGGATCGTCGGCTGGTCGATGTCGGAACGTATCGATACCCGTTTGGTAGAATCAGCATTGGCTATGGCCGTGCGTCAACGTCGTCCTGAGATTGGTTTGCTGCACCACAGTGATCGCGGTGTTCAATATGCGTCGTGCGATTATCAGCAAAAGTTGTCGGATTTAGGAATTGTTTGCAGCATGAGCCGTAAGGGCAATTGTTGGGATAACGCTGCCATGGAAAGCTTTTTCGGTAGTCTCAAGACGGAATGGGTGTATGGAAAAACATATGTGACACAAGAAATTGCGAAACAGGACCTTTTCAAGTATATTGAGTTGTTCTATAATCGGAATCGACGGCATGCTTCACTGGGCTATGTGAGCCCGGCGGCATTCGAGAAACGCTACGAAGCAGCCTTGGACCAGGTGGCCTGATGCTACGCTTCAAGTGTCCGTCATCCGTTCAGCACCTCACACTCTACTCCGGATTTGACCATTAATACCTATGCTCGAGCCAATGATAGCAGGCTTAATGCCCTAACTGAAATGGTTGCTGAAAGACTGCTGTCTCGATCAACTTCTCAAGCTCTGCTTACCGAGAAAGAGGTCGGTCACAACTCGGATTTTAACACCTGGCCATATCAGCCAGAGCGATACCCTTTAGAGGAAGATCAAAAAAAAGTGTGCCCTATGTGTGCCCAAAGGCAAATTGTTGCCCTCTTCAGAAAACTGTAAGTTGCCTTTAAAGAACAACTTACAGCAATTTAAGGGGACTGGAGGCGGGGGGAGTCGAACCCCCGTCCCGTAACGCTTTGGAACGAGCCTCTACGTGTGTAGTCGATCATTTAATTTTCACCGCCGAGGGCTCCGAACGACAGGATTCCTCATTGGTTAGTTCGACTGTTTTCTCGTCAGTC
>DAOWIP010000422.1 GCA_030640865.1 Sedimentisphaerales bacterium
GCAGCCGGGTTTGCCGTAGCTGACAATGTTACTGAGACGGACCTGGAACGCGTCCGTGCCATCCTCCAGCCTGCCGGCATCGCGATTCAGGTCCCGGAACAACAGATTGACGCGGTAACCGGTTTGAGCGGATCGGGACCAGCCTTTGTCGCGTACCTGATTGAAAGCTTCATCACCGCCGGCATTAGTGAAGGACTGCAAGAAGAAACAGCCCGCCAATTAGCTCTGAAAACCTTCACCGGCACCGCCCGCTTGCTAAGCGAATGGGACTTAAGCCCCCGCGAACTTATAGATATGGTCTCCTCTCCGGGCGGTACCACCATAGCCGGCCGTGAAATCATAGAATCATCGAATGTGAAAGACTCAATCATCAACACTATCAAACGCGCCGCCCAACGCAGCAGGGAACTGGGACAGGACGACAAATGATAGCCAGACGGATTGCCCCAGTGGTTTTTTTTACGAGGATTATTCAAACTGGATATTATCGAGTACATCTGGATCGCCGTAAGCCTGATAATATTATTTATCTGGTTTAGACAAACGCAGTGGGCACGCCGGGCCTTCGAGGCCGCTCCCATACGCGAATACCCTGTCGAAATCGTCGAAGTGCTGCTGGCCGCCTTTTGTTATGTATGTATGAACCTTTTGGCCATAAAGGCGCTGGGAAATGAACGGGACTGGAACTGGGACAGACAAAATCGATTTGGGATCGTGCTCTTATGTGGGCAACTGATAATAGCGGCAGTGATATTAGTTATGGCCCGGTTCCATTTCAAACAGGGCCTTCGTGGGTTCGGGCTGACATTCCGGCAATTGGGAAAAACATTTTTATTGGCCGTCCTTTATTCTGTCGCAATCTTCGGACTGATGTTCATTGCTCTGGCGGTAACACTCTATATTAGCGATGCCTTTGGTTATCCTGATATACAGAAGCACTCCTTTTTGGAGCTATTGGAAAAAAGACCCCCTCTTACCAGTATGGTTATCCTGATTGTCTCGCCGGCATTAGTAGCGCCGCTGATGGAGGAGTTGCTTTTTCGGGGCCTTTTGCAGACATTTTTCATAGGTCTGTTTATTCGCCGCCGACTGCCGACATTCGGTTCGGAACACGACGATATAACAGACGTCTCAATAACCCCGACGATACCAGGCCAATGCCGCTGGGCCGGGATTTTTTTCACTGCTGTCCTTTTCGCCGTCTTTCACGGCAATTGGCAGCATTGGCCGGCTCTTTTCGTCCTTGGAATCGGCCTTGGCTATGCCTTTGAACGCCACGGCAACCTGCTGCTGCCGATCATGGTGCACAGCCTTTTCAACGTTTTTTCCCTGACGATGACAATTAGTACAAAGCTTTTATAAAATATTGACAATTTGTATAAAACTGTTATAGAATGTGGTTCAGGCATATGCCTGACATTAATTTTGCAGAAGCCTTGAACAATTAACAACCACCGGCAGAACCGGTGGTTTAATATTCAAATTAACAAGAAAGGTGATGTTTTGGATGATTATCTTCACTGTTCGGCAAAGATTTGTTATTGTGTTGGCTGCCGTTATGGCAGTGGCCGGTGCCGCCCAGGCAACAGCCAGGGATGAAAACGGCAGTCGGATTCAGCCATACGCGAAAAATCCGCGTTACTGGCAGTATAAAGGGAGCCCCAATCTACTGATTGGAGGAACGGCTCTCGATAATCTATTTCGAATACCAAACCTGAAAGAACATCTCGACCTGCTGCAATCGGTCGGCGGCAACTACGCTCGCTGCACAATGAGCACCCACGGGAGTGGGCTTTATCCTTTTGCAAAAACTGGCAATCTCTACGATCTTGAGCAACCAAACGAGGAGTACTGGCATCGGTTCGATGAGGCACTGCGTCTCGCCCGTGAAAGGGAGATTATCGTTCAGATCGAGGTCTGGGCGGAATTTGATACTTTTGGCAACAACTGGAACCGCTGCCCCTGGAATCCGGACAACAACGTGAACTACACCACCTCGAACACGACTCTAAAAAGCAGCTATGCGGGAACGCCTTCACTGAAGATCAAGCACGACTTCTTCTACACCGTTCCGAAACTGACAGGCGACACAGTGGTTCTGGGATACCAGAACAAGTTTGTGAACAGATTGCTTTCCATTAGTTTACAGTATGACAATGTCCTTTACTGCATGACCAACGAGATGTACGAGGGGTTTTCCCCCGAGTGGGGATGGTATTGGTCGGGATACATCAAGGACAAGGTGGCTGATGCGGGCAAGAAAGTGGAGACAGCCGAGATGTTCTGGGAGGGCGACCTGAGGGCCGAGAAACACCGGGCGTCTTCCGATCATCCGGAGATTTATTCCTTCTTCGAGGCATCTCAGAACAGTGCCGGCAAGATAAAAGAAGGCCAGCAGATATGGGACAACTTACAGTTGGTGTATCAGCGTCTCGCGAACAAGCCGCGTCCCGTCAACAATGTCAAGATATACGGTTCAGATGCCAAGCCGGGCTCTCGCGCGCGAACTGACCGTTTCGCGGTCGAGTGTTTTTGGCGAAATATGATCGGCGGGTGCGCCTCCAGCCGTTTCCACCGTCCGCCCTGGGGCCTCGGACTCGGCAGCACAGCCCAAACTCACATCAGGAGTATGCGCCTGTTGACGACGGAACTCGACATCTTCAACTGCACGCCGGACTCGGACAGCAAACTGCTTTCCGACCGGAGCGACAACGAGGCATACTTGACTTGCATTGCCGGTCGGCAATATGCACTATACTTCCCGGACGGCGGTTCGGTTGGCCTCTGTCTCTCCGCGGCCGACGGCGCGTTCGCCGTAAAATGGCTCGACATCACCCGCACTCAGTGGCGGTCCTCTGCTGACGTTCAAGGCGGCGGCACGATCACCCTGTTCCCACCGGGCTCCGGCCATTGGGTTGCTCTGCTGAGCAAAAAGGCCAACGATGAAAAGAGGTAGTCCAACCAGTTTGAAAATAGATCAAGCACCCCCTTAGGGGATCGGTTTCATCCGTTGTGGTGAAGCACCTCCAGAGAAAGAAGAATGATATAAGGAATAACAAATACTCCAAATTCAATGAGGTATAAAATGATGATTCAAAAAAGTAGCGTTTTCATGCTAATGGTCGTGTTCGTATCCTCACTTGTGCTTCCATCGCACAACTGTATCGCATCCGATTTGGTGTTCTCCGTACACCCAAAAAACCATCGGTGTTTTCTCTACCGGGGCAAACCGATAAAGATCGTTACGTCGGCGGAGCATTACGGTGCGGTGATGAATACTAACTTCGACTACAACGTCTATCTGAAAGAGATGCAGCGCACGGGGCAAAACCAGACCCGCGTGTTCACCTTCTACAGAGAGTTGTGGGGCCACAACGTCCGGAACACCCTGGCGGTCTCGAAGGAAAGGCCGCAGGAGACTATCATGCCCTGGCAGCGTGTTAACGGCCGTGGCAAGGGCTCCGACGGACTCGACAAGTTCGACCTGAATCGGTGGAATCCGGACTATTTTAGCCGTCTGAAAGACTATGTGCGAAAGTGTGCCGAGCACGGCGTGATTTGCGAAATCGTCCTTTTCTGCAACCCATATGGCGACAAGCATTTCGATTGGTTCCCGTGCAGTAAACTCAACAACGTCAATGGCGTCGGCAGCGATCTTGATGACCGCAGACAGTTCATGACGTTGGAAGTCCCGACCATCGTAAAATTCCAGGAGCGCTTCGTTCGCAAAATTGTTACGGAATTAAACGAATTCGACAACGTGTACTATGAAATCTGCAACGAACCCTATAGCAAGACTTTCCCAAAAGAGTGGACCACAAGAGGCGAGGCTTGGCATGCTCACATAGCCCGTTTTATTCGCCGGGTCGAGAAGGATTTGCCGAAAAAACATTTGATTGCCGTTAATGTGCCCAAAAGCGAAGTTCTTGCTAAAAATCC
>DAOWIP010000488.1 GCA_030640865.1 Sedimentisphaerales bacterium
AGAAGACAGAAGACAGGAAAAGAAATTGAACAAAAGGAAGCGAAGAGAGCGAAGAAGAAATGAATCCCGATTTGTCGGGAAACGTCGAATTAAAGAAATATTGAATGAAGAAAGAGTTGAAGATCGGATAAGATCGCCACACGGAGTGTGCCTCCCACTTTAAAAGAAAATCGCGTGGGAAAGACCACTCTGCTAAGGTAAATATATGTCAGTTCCAAAACAAATATCAGCACTCGTTGAAACCTTCGCTCGAAACCGCGAAACATATACCTCGCTCTCCTATAACGAGACGCAGTTGCGTCGGGAGTTTCTCGATCCCCTGTTTGTCGCGCTGGGCTGGGATGTGAATAATACGTCAGGCTACGCAGAAGCCTATAAAGATGTAATACACGAAGATTCGATAAAAATCGGCTCGGCAACAAAGGCGCCTGATTATTGTTTCCGTATCGGAGGGACACGTAAGTTTTTTCTGGAAGCCAAGAAGCCGGCCATCAATATTAAACATGATATTCATCCGGCGTTTCAACTAAGACGCTATGCGTGGTCGGCAAAGCTGCCCTTGTCGATATTAACCGACTTCGAGGAGTTCGCTGTCTATGACGGCAGGGTTCGGCCTGTAAAAACCGATAAGGCCGCTACGGCACGTGTTAAGTATATAAAATATAACGAATATCCCGACCGATGGGATGAAATAGCCGATATATTTTCGCGTAACGCCATCCTTAAAGGTTCGTTCGATAAATACGCGGAATCAACAAGACGAAAAAAAGGGACGGCTGAAGTAGATGCCGCCTTTCTGGCTGAGATTGAAATGTGGCGCGATTCGCTGGCGCGAAATATCGCACTTCGCAATCCGGGCCTGACCAATCGAGAGCTTAACTTCGCGGTGCAACGGACAGTCGATAGGATATTGTTTTTGCGGATGTGCGAAGACCGTGGAATAGAAATATACGGGCAGCTTTTGGGGTTGGTGAACGGGGGAGAAGTTTATAAAAGACTGTGCGCGGTGTTTCGGCGGGCAGATGAGAAATATAATTCGGGGTTGTTTTATTTCGAGCAGGAAAAAGGACGAAGCGAAAGGCCGGACGAACTTACGCCGGGGTTGACGATCGACGACAAAGTATTGTCGCCTATATTGAAACGGCTGTACTACCCGGATAGTCCTTATGAGTTTTCGGTGCTGCCGGCTGAGATTCTGGGCAACGTTTATGAACAGTTTCTTGGCAAAGTAATAACGCTGACCAAAGGACATCGGGCCAAGGTAGAAGATAAGCCGGAGGTTAAAAAAGCGGGAGGGGTCTATTATACGCCGACGTATATTGTCGAGTACATCGTAAAAAATACAGTTGGGAAGCTGCTGGAGGGCAAGACGCCGAATACAGCGGCCAAGCTGAAAATTCTTGATCCGGCGTGTGGGTCGGGGTCGTTTCTGATCGGGGCGTATCAGTATCTTCTGGACTGGCATTTGAGATATTATACGGAAAACGGTCCCGAACAGTGGGCGAAGAAGAAAAATCCGCGTGTGTATCAAAATAAAATCGACGAATGGAAACTGACAACGGGTGAGCGAAAACGGATTCTGCTGAATAATATTTACGGTGTGGATATCGATACGCAGGCGGTGGAAGTAACGAAGCTGTCGCTGTTGCTGAAGGTGCTGGAAGGAGAGAATCAGGCGTCTCTCGATAATCAATTGAGGCTTTTTCATGAGCGGGCGCTGCCGGACCTTTCGGATAATATCAAGTGTGGTAATTCGTTGATCGGGCCGGATTTTTATGAGGGTCGGCAGTTGGAGCTATTCGATGATGAAGAAATGTATCGGATTAACGCGTTTGACTGGGGGGCGGAGTTTCCGGGGGTGTTTAAGAAATCGAAGTCAAAGAAAGCCACAGAGGGCACAGAGAACACAGAGTACGGCGGCGGGTTTGATGCGGTTATTGGGAATCCGCCTTATATACGAATTCAGACCATGAAGGATACACAGCCAGAATCGGTGGAATATTTCCGCAGATGCTATAAATCCGCTGCAAAGGGCAACTATGATATTTATGTAGTGTTTGTGGAAATGGCCTTGAGCTTGCTGAATAACAACGGCAGAATGGGGTATATTCTACCGCATAAATTTTTCAATTCGCGGTATGGACAGCCGCTTCGTAAGATTATTGCTGATGGTGGTCATTTGTCGCATGTGGTTCATTTTGGAGAAACGCAGGTATTTAAAGGGGCAACAACTTATACGTGCTTATTATTCCTAAATAAAAAGCCTATTGGAATATTACACTTGTCGAATGTGGAAGATTTACTCACTTGGAAAAATACAGGAAGGGCCTTAAAATCCAATATCCATACTAATGAAATAAATCATGAGGATTGGAATTTCAACATCGGGGAAAATTATTCAATAGTCAAAAAACTAAAAAATATCAGATTTACACTTAGCAATGTTGCTCACATTTTCGTAGGAACACAAACAAGCGCAGATGATGTTTTTGTTTTGGACAATTGTAAAATTGTCAATGGTATAGTCATCGGTATATCTAAGTCCCTTAAACAAGAAGTTAAAGTTGAATTAAGCGCGACTCGACCCTTCCTTCGAGGAAGGCAGATTAGGAGATATCAACCTTGCAAAAGTTCAGCAAGACTGATTTGCCCTTATGAAATAAACATAGATAATTGTCGATTATTAAAAAATGAAGAAATGGATAGGAAATATCCATTAACATACAATTATCTTAAAAGTAACAGATATAAATTATCTGACCGTGAAAAAGGAAGATTCAAAGGGGGAAATTGGTATGCTTTTGGATACCCCAAAAGCATGACTCTTTTTCAATGTAAAAAAATTATAGTACCGGATTATAATAATAGTGCTTCATTCACAATCGATTCTGGACAATATTTTTATAAAACAGGATATGGAGTCATTCTACGAGAGACCTTAATGTCTCCTTTATACATTCTTGGCCTTATTAACTCTCCTTTACTATTTCAATATTTGCGATCGATTGGAACCTCACTTAGAGGTGGATATGTTCGTTTTTGGACTAAATATATCGAAAAACTTCCAATTAAAGATATTGACTTCTCTGATTCTAACGAACGGTTGCTTCATGACAAGATGGTTTCTTTGGTGGATCGTATGTTGGATTTGCATAAGAAATTATCCGCCGCGAAGGTACCTGATGTAAGGACTCGTATCCAGCGGCAAATAGATTCTACCGACCGGCAAATAGATAAACTGGTGTATGAGTTGTATGGTTTGACGGATGAGGAGATAGGAATTGTGGAAGGGGTAAATCAAGGGAGCTAATATTCATGCCTGACATTGAAATTGCAACTGCTTTCGAAGAAATATTCTCCAAAATGATCGTTCGTATAAGCGCACGGTTTCTTTCTAATAATGGAAAAATACGGTCTGGTACAGGATGTATAATTGGATATGTGAAAAATACCGACTACGAACATAAGGCCCTTATTTTGACGGCAGGTCATGTTCTCAAATCACCAAAAAACGAACCAGTGGAATGGACCATCGAAAGATTCGATCTAAATGGGCAAGAGCAAAGAAAAGTTATTTTCAAAACCCCGAATAAGAATCCCAAAGGACCAAAGGTCTTTTATTACCAAGCGGATGATCGTTTAGATATTGATGCTATGTTCGCAGACACAACTTGTATTGACGGGCGGACACTGATGGACTTGGGCAAATCGTCAGAGCCAAAAGAAACTTTGGTGCCTATCATTGACAAACACAAAGGAATTGGCCCAGGTACGCGTGTTGCCTGGGCAGGATTCCCCAAGGTCGTGAAGGAGTACCTTGGATTCCCTCAGTTGTGTTATTATGAAGGTGTGGTTGCGGCTACGATTGACAGAAACAATCGTCCACCTCTATATCTATTAGATGGGCACAATGACTTTGGTGTCAGTGGTGGGCCAGTATGGGCATGGGACGATGAGACCTCGCGAGTAGAGCTTGTAGGAATAATTGTAAGTTATCTACAACAAGAGTTGCCCGGTTTTGTTTGTGCCACACCTATTCATCCTCTTCTGCATTACTTAGACTCCAACTACCCTTCTCAAAACAGATGAAGGAAACTGGTATATGAGTTGTATGGATTGACGGATGATGAGATAGAGATTGTCGAAAATGAATAATATGAATTTGTGTCGCCCTTTCAGGGCTTGAATAGGTTTGTTATCACAATTTGTCCGGGGGCTTACGCCGCCCGGCTATGCGCTCTTACGGCCCTTCGGGCCTGATAAAGAAATGGTG
>DAOWIP010000252.1 GCA_030640865.1 Sedimentisphaerales bacterium
AAAAGGCAGGACTATCGGCAGCTCCGGCGAGACAGCCACTTCCAGTTCCTTATCGAGCAATCGCAGTAAACGCTGATAGGTCTGTAAGGTCGGATGGAACAAGTCCGCCGGGTCCAGCCGCCCCGGTTCATTCGGACAGTCGATGGCAATCCGGGTTTGGCTGCTGTGTGGATCGAGACACAGGCTGATTTCGGTGTGTTCCGCGAAATGAATCATACCCGATAGAATGTGGTATTGTTGCGGAGTAAAGCCTGCGAAGCCATCCACCCATAGATAGGCTCTGTGCAAAAAACTCACCTGCCCACAGCGGCTCGCGGCCAGATCGAGAAAATCATCGGGGTCGAGAAATCTATCTTTGATGTAATCCTGATACGACTTGTAGATTAATGTCAGGTCGGTGAGCTTGTCGGTTAGCGGCTTCAGGGAGGGATCGTCCGTCTGCGATAATTGCTCATATTCCAGATGAAGCTGTTCGGGCTTATGTCGATATTGGCGTAGCTCGCTTATTGTGGCACTGAGTTGCTTTACAAAACCGCTTCGGTCCGTTACCCGCTGGAAGGTCGTGATTTGTCCCTGCAACTGCTGTAGAAGTCGGCGGATAACCATCTGTTTGCCGAACTCACTTAGTAACGGCAGTTGCGGCGCTCCGGTCTCCCACAGAATTCGCCGGGCCAAACGGTCGAAGCTCAGGACATTCACCCGGTTATAGCCGCCCAGCCGCCCATCGGTTAGCAGCGCCTGTTCCATTTGAAACGTAGCCTGCTCCGGTACCAGCAGAATCAGCGGACAGCCCTGCGAAGAACGCGCCAGTTCCGCCTTTATCGCCTCAAGGCAATAATGCGTCTTACCGCTGCCGCTTCGGCCAAGTATAAACTGTACCGTCATAAAATAACCATCTTAATTTGATTGTGTACCCGTTCTATTAAAATTGCCGGTGCAATCAATCCCAAATGGCGGGCATGGCCCGGGCTACGCTTACTGATTTATTTAGACGCAGATTTCGCTGATGACGCAGATGTCTAATATCTTATTTCAGCGTAATCTGCGCAATCAGCGTCAAAGCCAAACAGCATGGGCTGAAGCCCATCCTACGAGACTTTCAGAAAACCGCGTGGGGTAAAACCCCACCCTACAAGAAAATCGCGTGGGCCACAGGCCCACCCTACTTAACTGAACAATCATTTAGCGTCAGGATATTTTTTCAACCCCTATGGGGTTGTAAATCTTTATATCGACTTTACCACGGGTTTCGCTGCGCTACACCCGCGGCTATTATTGTTATGACCCCTCCGGGGTCGAATTATGACAAATACCATTCTATTAGAATTGCCGTCGCAATCAACCCCAAATAGCGGGCACAGCCCGCCCTTGTCCGGGCTACGTCTGCTACTTTATCAGAAACCCACAGTATCTGGCAAATTTTTTCGGGCGTTAATTATGACAAATTGGGGGTTTTGCCGATGTATAGATAGAAATGTATGGCCGGTAACCGGTATGTTTGGAGTTATCGGAATATCAATGCCACATTTTCATTTGGAATGAGTATATGCAGGAAATTCTGGTTAGAATTGAGGGACTCTGTCTCGAATTGCCACCCACAACACTACTGATAACAGGCATTATCACGATCCTGGTGGGATTGTTTTTGTGGCTGGGCGGTAATTACTACAGCGGGTTCATAGTAGGGTTTCTGGGCGCCGCTCTCGGAGCACTCGGCGGAATGGTAGTCAGCCGTCTGATCGGCGTCGCTTATGCCTGGGGCGCCATTATCGGCGCAGCCGCGCTGGGTCTGCTGGCAGTGTACCTGAAAAATATCGTCATTATCATCCTGGCGGTCTTCATTTTTGCCGTCTCCAGTGGAACCGGATACCTCAGTTACGCCTGGAACCAGGCGACAGTCATTGGAGAAAACGCTCAAGAAAGGCTCAAAGTCGTAACGAGTCCGGATGAATCACGCATAATGGAACCCGGAATTTTTGATGGTTTTCGGGACAGGAAAATTGATGTCGGCAATACGGAGAAGGCCGGTAGCTTTCTCGAAAGGTTTAAGGTGATAATATCAGACGCGTGGACTGCTACGTCTTCTAATCGCTGGGCACTTGTATTTTGGGCGTTATTAGGCGGAATTGCCGGTTTGCTTCTGGTCTGGTTCGTTAAAAAAATCGTTATGGCTTTATGTTGCGGTATCGTTGGTTCGACCGTTACCATCGGCGGCGTGCAAACTCTTCTGATGGTAAAGGGCATAGCTATGATGCAGTCTCTACAGGGTCGGCCGAAGGTTCTGCCGGCAATTTTTATGGGTATGGTGCTTTTGGGCTGGATGACGCAGGTGTTCCTTGTAACGCACAAGGCCAAAAGAAAAACAATTGTTGTCAAAGAATAAAGGGTTGAAAAATGAATTTCCTATCGTTTCTCCTCGCTCAGGCCACCGCCCCCGTTGGGCCGGACGGCAATCCAATACTAATTCCCGAACAATCTATACCGTCGTCATTCTTCGGAGAATTACCGATCAATGACCTATGGCGATGTATTGTCAATGTCAGTTGGATGCAGGCTGTGGTATTTCTGGCCTTCGCCGCGATCTACCTTGTGTATGGCTGGCGGGTATTCAAGGCATTAGTAGTGATTAACTTCGCGGCCCTGGGCCTGGTGGCGGGTCAGTACATCGGCGGCAGACTCGGCTCACCACTCTGGGGCGGTATAATGGGCGTCTTTCTGATGGCCGTAGTTACCTGGCCGTTTATGAAATATTGTGTCTCGATTCTCGGCGCCCTGGCCGGCGCAATTCTGGGCGGAGCACTATGGCGGACGGGGATGCTGCCGGACCCGCTTATATGGTGCGGCGCCCTGGCGGGCCTGATTGCCGGCGGATTTCTGGCGTTTTCATCATTCAAATTCTCCATTATGTTGTTCACATCACTACAAGGCTCGGTTTTTCTGGCGATTGGTGCCTTGGCACTACTGAACGATTATCCCAATTTCGGCGCTCATCTGGCAAAGGCGGTGTACAGTCATGTCTTTCTCCTGCCGTTACTGGTTATCATCCCGACCATTGTCGGCGTTCTTTTTCAGCAAAAGCTCCTGAAGCAGGAGGAAAACTGGGCCATCCCGGAATGAGTGGAGAGTGAAAAGTAGAGGGTAGAGGGTAGAGAGAAAGAAAGAAGATATACGTCAGGCTGGAATCGTATATTTTAATGGTCGTTCGTTATTTTTGGCGGGGATATCAAGTTAATGAAATTTGCAATCAAACATATTCTCCATGTTCTTACAATGGCGATTGTGGTTTTATGCCTCGCGGGAGGTTGCAATACCAATACCGCCACTGTCAACCAGGAATCAGTTGATCATTATGTAGCCGCCCTTGCACTGCATTCGTCCTCATTCGATGATGAAGCAATCCTGGAATTGCGGCAGGCAGTCGAACTGAACCCGAATTTCGGCCTGGCCCACTCACTATTAGGCAACCTCTATGATCAGAATCAAGACTACGACCAGGCGATAACCGCCTACAAACACGCCTGCCTGCTGGACCCCTGGGCCTTCAAGGAACATTTCAACCTCGGCACGATTTATCACAATATCGATCGCTACCCGGAGGCCGTCGATGTGCTTACGCGGGCCTGTCAGCTACAGCCCGATCACATTATGGCCAACTACAGACTAGCCCTGTGTTATTATGAAACCGGGCAATATGAAAATGCCGCCGAACTTTGCCGGAAAGTCGTAACTTTACAGCCGGAAAATGAAGAGTTTTACGCCTCTCTCGGAAAGATTTTCAATAAAAAAGGCGATTACCCTCAGGCCGTTATCTCCTATAAGAAATCGCTGGAATTAAATGAAAACCAGCCATCGGTTATGGGCCGGCTGGCAATTGCATATTTGAACACAGACCAATATGATCAGGCACGGCTGATACTGGATAAGGCCGTCGAGGCCGCTTCTGACAATCACGACATCCATATTGCTATGGCTTTTTGCATGCTCAAGCAGAAACAACCGGACCTGGCATTGGAACATTACCGCAAAGCCCTCGAACTGAACGAGAATAGCTGCGAAGCCCTTAACGGCATCGGCGTAACATATATGTTACGTTACCTTGATGATCGACAGAACAAGGAACACGCGCGCCGGGCCGTCGCAAAATGGCATCGGTCTTTGGAACTCGATCCTCATCAGCCCACGATTCAAAAGCTCCTGCAAAAATATTCCGAAGAACTACATATCCCGGAACAAACATCTGTTACCGCCCCCTGACCCGACAAGCCACCCCCCTTTTCATACGAGCAAACACATCGGGTAATATCCCACCCTACAAAAAGATCGCGTGGGCCACAGGCCCACCCTACTTAAAAATTCCCCGATTTTACATCGGGGGCCGGTCAAATGGTTACTGGACAAAACAGGTCAGGCCGTGATAATGTCTGGTATGAAAGAAGAAGGTTTATTTGGCCCTATTGAGGGAAAGTCGGCGCAGCAAAGCAGACTTGTGCACAGGGATGAAGCCTCGCTTGTGAGGGTGGCATTCGATAGTGCCGGTAATAATCAGTTCGATTATGCGCTGCCTGAAGCTCTTGAAAAACCGCTCTCACCCGGCCAGCGGGTTCGTGCTCCGCTGGGCAGGGGGAATCGGCCGACAGTTGGATTTTGTGTCGAATTGTCCCCCGATACGACAGTGGAAAAAGTCAAGTATATCGACGAGATAGTCGATGCGAGGCCACTGCTGGACGAGTCGATGATGGAACTGGCCCGATGGATATCGACGTACTACTGCTGTTCATTGGGAGTAGTATTGTCGGCGATGGTGCCGGCGGCGGTCAAGCGGCAGGCAGGGACGGTCCGGCACTGCTATGTCAGCCTGACAGACAAGGGCAGGTTATCTCTTGAAAACGGGGCAGAGCAGGTACGCATCAGTAGCAAAGGCCGAGCGATAATATCCTGTCTGAAGGAAATGGACAACGTCGGGCGGGACGACCACAGCGATAAATGCCGCGCTGATTTCGAGCATAAGCCTGTAAAGCTCAGGGAATTGAAAGAGAAATTACAGTGTGGCCAAGGCCCTTTCAAGACACTGGCTCGACAGGGCCTTATCGAAATTGTGTATCGAAGGGAACTGCCGCGGCCGAAATTGCCGGAGGATATTTCCGCCAAGCCCACTATTGATTTTGAGTTGAACGAAGATCAGCGTAAGGCCCTGGAATATATCGAGCGATTGATTGATCAGGACGGCTTCGAGGCCCTATTGCTGCAGGGGGTTACCGGCAGCGGCAAGACTGATGTTTATATACGATGTATTGAGAAGGTATTGGAAAAAGGCAGGCAGGCACTTGTACTGGTGCCGGAGATTTCGCTGACGCCGCAGACGGTCGGGCGATTTCTTGGCCGTTTCGAACGTGTAGCTGTTTTACATTCCGGCCTGACCAGCCAACAACGGCATCAGTACTGGCGATGGATAGCCGACGGTCAGGCGGAAGTTGTTGTTGGAGCGCGATCGGCGGTATTTGCCCCCCTGCCGCGGCTGGGTTTGATTGTGGTCGATGAGGAACACGAGCCTGGTTACAAGCAGGACAACTCGCCGAGGTATCACGCCCGCGACGTGGCGATCAAGCGGGCCCAGTTAAACGATATATGTGTCATACTGGGTTCGGCGACGCCGTCGCTGGAAAGCCTGCATAACTGTCGGCAAAAAAGTCATTATCATCTGCTG
>DAOWIP010000224.1 GCA_030640865.1 Sedimentisphaerales bacterium
AACAAGAACCGCTCAGGCGGTACAAAGTACCTCGGCTATGCCACCTCGCCGGACGGGTTCGAATGGACGCGGCATCCGGATAATCCCGTTTTCGACGAGCGTTGGACGGAAGATATGCACGTAGTCAGGCATAAGGGCACCTATTATATGGTCGCCGAGGGTCGGAACGATATCGCCCATCTGCTCACCAGCAAGGACCGGGTCCATTGGCAGGAGCAGGGCAAACTCGACATTCGCTATACCAACGGCAAGGCCCTCACACCCGGTCCCTACGGCACACCCGTTCTCTGGATCGAAGAAGGAACCTGGTATTTGTTTTATGAACGTGGTGATCTGGGAATCTGGGTGGCAACGAGTAAGGATCGTAAGGTCTGGACGAATGTGCGGGATGAACCGGTGATCGTACTTGGACCGGATCATTACGATTCTCGTTTCATAGCGGCTAATCAGATCGTTAAATACAAGGGCAGGTACTACCTGTATTACCATGCGCATGCCAAGGGGGCGTATGCTGCGCAGCCGTGGACAACATGTGTGGCGGTCTCGACTGACCTGATACACTGGAAAAAATATCCGCAAAATCCAATCGTTCGCACAAACGACTCCAGCGGTATTCTGGTTGATGACGGCAAACAATATCGGCTTTATACGATGCATCCGGATGTGCGAGTTTATTTCCCGAGGACAACTTCGACGACAAAGGGAATTTGAAGCATTATGGGATATTTACAGGCAGCGGACTGGGCGGTTTTAGTTTTGTATTTCGCGGGGATTATGGTGGTTGGAGTGTGGGCAGCCAGGCGAATACATAATATCAACGACTTTTTCATGCCGCGTAAGTTCGGCAAATTGTCGCTGATGATGCACTCGTTCGGAACGGGAACCCATTCGGACCAGGCAGTCAGCGTGGCCTCAAAAACATTTTCCAGCGGTCTTTCGGGCATTTGGTACCAGTGGCTGTGGCTGTTCGCGACACCATTCTATTGGCTGATTGCCCCGGTGATGCGGCGGTTCAGAGCAATTACAATCGCAGACGCATTCACGGCCCGGTTCTCGCCGAGTGTCGGGGGACTGTTCGCCGTCGTGGGTATGCTCAACCTGATGGTTAATATCGGGGTGATGCTCAAAGGGTCAGGGGCGGTGATCTCGTCCTGTTTCGGAGGAGCGATTTCGTCCGACTGGATTATCCTGATTATGACGGCGTTGTTTCTGATCTATGGCGTCGCAGGGGGACTGTCGGCAGCGATTATCACAGACTTTATTCAGGGAATTCTAACGGTAGTGTTTTCATTCGCCCTGCTGCCGTTCGTAATGCACGCTGTAGGTGGAATGGCTGGTCTGCGCGAGAGTATTACCGACAAACATATGTTTTCACTTGTTGCCCCGGCGGAGATAGGCATATTTTACATCGTAGTTATCGCCATAAACGCCCTGATCGGAATTGTAACACAACCGCACACGATGGGCAACTGCGCGGCGGGCCGAACAGAAATGGACGGGCGGTTCGGTTGGATGGTGGGTAATTTTATCAAGCGAATATGTACGGTAGCGTGGTCCCTGACAGGACTGGCGGCGGTGGCATACCTGGTCGGAAAACAAGTGGACCCGGATGAAGTGTTCGGCATTATGGCTCGTGATTTTCTGCCGCAGATTATGCCCGGACTTTTAGGGGTTTTTCTGGCGGCACTGCTGGCGTCTGTGATGAGCTCGTGCGATTCGTTTATGATCGCCTCGTCAGCACTGTTCACGGCAAATGTATATAAGCCCCTGATGCCTCAGAGGCCGGCCGGACACTACGTCTTTGTGGGCCGTGTTACTTCCCTTGGAATAGTTGCCGGTGGTGTTCTGTTTGCCATATCTCAAATAGTCAAAGTTGTCCACGCCATCAATATTGCCCTGGCACTCTTCCATGCACTGTCCGGTCCGGCTGGCTGGATAAAGCTGGCCGCCGGAATGGCTATAGCAGGTGGGGCCATTTATGGCATATCAAAGTTGATGCCAGATTTTAAGCTCGGCGGCCAGAGACCGTAACCGCGCCAATGACGGATCGTCAGCCTCGGTATGCAAAACGTCTGCTTGCTGTTTGCGGCTGGACGAAATGATATTCGTGGTTTCGGGTGTCAGAACAAATTCCGCACCGCCTGCGTGGGCATCGCGGATATAGCCTTCAACCAAACGCAGGTTAGCGACTGGATCATTACTTGACGTTAACTGAACCAGCGCCACCTTCATCTTTTAAGCCAGCAACTTATCGAGCACGTCACCACCCTCGAGGCCAAACAGTTCATCGCAGCCGCCAATTGGTTTGCCATCAATGAAAATCTGCGGAACCGTGCGGCCACCATTGCTTCGCTGAGTCATCTCTGCGCGCAAGGCGGGCTTCAGCATCACGTTGTATTCAGTGTATTCGACGCCCTTCTTGTTCAAAAGGCGTTTGGCGGCT
>DAOWIP010000477.1 GCA_030640865.1 Sedimentisphaerales bacterium
ACCCACCAATATTGTTCGGGGTCTTCACGGACGAACTGTTCGATGGCGGTGGTATATTCGGCGGTTATCCACTTGAGCGGGTCGGGTTTGTCTTGCCAGTCAGATGGTTTGATGATACGAGTCATACCGATCCGGAATCGGTAGCGGTCGTTAATGCGACGGCAGTAGCCGACGACGATAGGCAGGTTGTATTCCATAGCCAGTAGTCCGATGCTTTTGTAGGTACTGGCTTTGCGTCCGAAAAAATCGACAAAGACTCCTTTGTGTCCGGCATTCTGATCGGCGATGAAGCTTAATGTCGCCCCTGATTTCAGAATGTCCAGCATCATATCGGTAGCTCCCTTTTTATCAATGATGGTCTGGCCGTGTTCCTGTCGGACGCCGAGCAGATAGTCGTTAATATATGGGTTGTCGATTGGACGGGCGATACTGAAGCTTTCAAGGCCGAAGGTGGCCATGGCATAGCCGAGTATTTCGAAATTACCGTAATGACCGGTAACCATGATGATACCACGGCCCTGCAGGATCAATCGTAACGGTTCGGACATATTGCCTAATTCGATATATCTGTGCCACGTTGACGGTCGGATTAGCCGGGACGTCCGCAACACATCGAAGGCCAGCATGGTAATATGCTCGAAGCTTCGTTTTGCGGTGTGTTCGAGCCAGTGGGAATTTTTTTCTGGAAAGCTCAGCCGCAGGTTCTCGACGGCACGACGGCGGCCGCGATGGTAAATAAGATACAATAAGGAGCCTGACTGCCTGGCGATACGGACCGAGGTGTCCGGGCTGGGAATCTGAACAAAAATCGCTGCCACTCGCATCAGCAGGTAAAAAAAATAATCCACGATGGGATGTGGTTTTTTCTTCTTTTTTACTCTGGTTTTATTTGGCATATAAAGTATTGTATCAGAGGAGAAATCTATGTCAATAAGTGTGTGGGTAATGGGATTGCGATCTTGTGGTAAAAATAGTATCATACCGAGTATAAATGGTTTTTGAAGATTTTTTGAATAGTGGGACTTGATGTAATCGTCAAAAGTCCGAAAAACGCTGCAAAAACCAACTATCTGCCCATGCGGCAGCACTGCCAACGCTCCAAAATCGAGTGGGCAAAGTACTTTTGATGCTGGCGTCAGACTTGACTGATCGGAGAGGTTCTAATGGACGAATTTACCATGGTTATCCCATCGTACTGGGGCAGGTCTGAAGGTGGCGCCGGCAAGACATCAGCAACACGGAAGTCTGGCAGGGATAAAATCGTTTTCGACCATCCCACGCTGTTGAATGAGGAAGGGACCATGGGACGGCTGTTGGCGAGCCTTGAGACGCTGGGGGGAGTGAACGGCAAGATTGTCATTATCTCCGTGGCCAATGAACCTGCGATTGCAAAAGAGGTGGAAAGGAAAGTCGATGCCATTATTGCGTCCTTCAAAGGGAGATATGATATTACTAATATTAGCCAGACCGTATTGGAGAAGTTCAAGGCTCGGTTGGCGGAAAAGGGAGTCAGTGAACAGGCGTTGGAACTGGTGAACCTGGACAACTACGCGGCAGTGCGGAATATATGTTCTCTGGCAGGTGTGTTGTACGGCAGCCGCTATACGATTTTTATTGACGATGATGAGGTCTTTGCCGACCCGGATTTTCTGAAAAAGATCGCGGAAAATATGGACCGCGAAATTGATGGCAAAAGAATAGAGGCTTTGGCGGGTTACTATCTGCAACCCGATACGTATCGGCTCGATGAAAGCAACGTACCCGATTGGCGAAGGCCATATTGGAATAATACAAAGGCGATGAATAAGGCTTTCGAGCAAATCATCGGTAGTGGTAAGCGGTTAAAGCCAACTCCATTTGTGTTCGGTGGTAATATGACACTGTCATTGGAGGTGCTCAGGAAGGTACCCTTTGATCCGCGGATCACGCGGGGCGAAGACATCGACTACCTGCTGAACCTGCGAATAAACGGAATAATGTTTTATCTTGATCGAGAATTGGCAATTACACATTTGCCGCCGCCATCTTCGCAGGATGCATGGAAGAAAGTACGGGAAGACGCCATTCGGTTTCTGTATGAGCGGAAGAAGCTGCGCGATCACAAGCAGTTGAAGCTTGAAGAATTACAGCCATATCCGGGGTTTTTCCTTGGTGACGATCTGGAAGAGCGGATCGTCAAAACCTGTGAATTGCTGAAAACCGAATACGAAGACCAGGATAACGCACAAGGCGTCTCAGAATGTAAAAAGACAATTGCCCTGACAAAAAAACCGCTCTGGAGCCAGGTGGAAACCCGGCAGTGGCTGGAGGAACTGACAAAATGTTGGCAGGAACTTACGACTGCTGCGGAAGGGATGGGGATAGAATAAGGAAATGATGACATGTTGAAATCGAAAAAGTTATTAATGTTGTGGTTGGTGTTTGTTATACTGAATGTTGGATGCCAAAGCAGCCGTATGCGACAAAGGCCGCTTATAGGCATAACCAGTGTGTACAGGGTCGATTCGGAGAAGAAAACCGCACCGTCGGTTTCAGTTTGTTTTTCTTATGTACGCGCGGTGCTTGAAAGTGGCGGGACGCCGGTGGTCTTGCCTGCAATTGATAGTGAAGAAGTTATGCGGTGTTACGTGGATGAGCTTGACGGTCTGGTGCTGGTAGGGGGGGCGGATATTCCGCCGTCGGTTTATGGAGAAGAGCGGCACAAAACCGTTAAGGTGATGACCCGGCAGCGTTATGATTTTGAAAGTGAGTTGATTCCTTTATGGCTCGCTGCCGGCAAGCCTGTGTTGGGCGTTTGTTTGGGCATGCAATTCGCGAATGTGGCGTCGGGTGGGTCGATGATACAGGACATCCCTTCTCAGGTGGGAAAGAAGGTGAACCATCGTTGCAAAGCCGAATTGCATCCGGTACGGATCGAGCCGGGCAGTAAGCTGCGGAAAATCCTCGGTTCTGGTGAGGCGATGGTTTTTTCCAATCATCATCAGGCGGTCAGGGATATAGGCCGAAACCTCAAGGTAGCCGCCCGCAGTCCTGACGGAGTGGTGGAGGCTTTGGAGCGGGTGGATGGCGGTTTTGGCTTGTTTGTGCAGTGGCACCCGG